>JAKAPB010000395.1 GCA_021823045.1 Actinomycetes bacterium
TATTGCATCGAAGGACAACTTGCCCGAGGCTGCCACCCATCCAACGATTAACGCCAGACCAACCTGGGACGCTATGTTGGCGAAGTAAGCGGCAACGATGGCACAGACGGTTTCCACTACCAAGGCGGCGAGAAGAAGCTGTTGCTCGCGGATGATCAACCGGACTTTCGGTGTTGTGGCCGTCGCGAGAATTGCACCGGCGGCCGATGCGAGAAGGACGAGGCCATATTCGTAGGCGCTGGAATTGGCCCTTTTTAGGGAGAACGCGATAAGAAAGGTGAAAAATCCAACGCCCGAGCGGAGTACTGCCATAGCTGCAGAAGCAAGGAGTGTCGTAGAGTAGCCATCACCAGTTGGTTGGTTCTTGGTAGGTCTATTTTGGCCTGGTTCTTCCTGGAGCAGTTTATCTTCGACTACCGGGTCACGCCTTGTAATCGTCCGATCCAATTTGCGAGCCTCTCTTGCCAGTACGGAAAGTTCTCCAAGCATCAGGATGAGCGGTATGACCTCAATTCTGAGGATCCATGGTGCTCCGATGTGGGGAATTTTTAGTAATGTTGCGCCGAAAATGCCTGCGACTATGCCGACTCCGGCTCCCAACATAGATAATTGGGAGTTTGCCTTCACTAGAATTGAGGACGGCCCAATCGGCTTTGAATCAGTCTGCGACATGTCTACGCCGTACCCGAGTAGTTCCGGTACTAGGGCGGCCTTGGCTACTAAATACAGCTTTGAGGAGATGAGAACCGCTAAGGCTAGCGGAAATATCAACATAGAGTGGACATTGTTTGCCATGGCCAACGCAGCAGCTATTCGCACTATGGCCGAGATTAAAAGTACTAGCCGCCTAGCGATCTTGCCGCGATCTAAAGCGGGCGAAAGGATCGGTGAAACGATGGCGAAAGGTGCCATCGTAAGAGCCAGGTAGAGGGCTATCTGTGACTTGGCCGCCCCCGGGGAGATTGAAAAAAAAAGGGTGCCAGCTAGCGCAACTGTAGTAAGGGTGTCAGCGGACACTGAATAGGCGTGGATCCGCCGCAACGATCCCAGTGGAGACCCACGATCGAAATAGATAGCAAAGTACTCTGAAAGCTGATCTTTCGTAATGCTAAATCTCGGCCCTTCCCTCACTCTTTCATGCTAGAAGGACTTAGGGGCTACTCTTTGTATGCGCTGATGTTAACTCGCCAGAAGACTGCGGACCAAAGGTATTCAGTGCAGCATTCCACCTTCCGCTGTCTTCCCCTCTCCTTGGAAACCGAGCAATATGCCTCTTCAATCCGCTGCCAGTCGTTGTATTTTGAATTTGAATCCAACGCTCCACTCTGTTGCTAAGTGCTGGAAGACTCGAGGTATGGTTCTGGTCGACGAATTCAAACAATCGATTTTCGGTATCTAAATGCCAGGGATTTTGGTTTTCGGGAAGCAGAGGAGGCGAAGTGCGTTTGTCTAATCCAATCTATCGTTTTTGAAAGAGATCCAGCTGACTCTAGGCTGGTTCGGAGACCTTTGGGAGGTGCGATTCATTTGACCCTTGACCAAGTTGAAGGGCGGCGTTGGCCGATCTCCGCTGGACTAAGGGCAAGATATGTTATTACCCTCGTCGCCGTGGCCGCCGGTGTAGCGCAGGGGTTCGGAAGATTTTCATATGCGGTGATGCTGCCAGAAATGACCAGGACCTACTTGCACTCCTACGCACTCGCTGGAAGCGTTGGTCTGGCAAATGTAGGGGCATACCTGCTAGGGACTGCTCTGGTCTCTTTTCTGGCGACGAGGGTGAAATCGAAGTCACTGGTCGTGTGGGGGCTTTTTCTCTCCACGGCCGGGATGACAATGAACTTTATGTCCCACAATGTCTATTTAACTATGCTTTCTATGGCGATTTGTGGATTAGGCGGATCGTTCATTTGGGTACCAACGCCGGGAATCGCCGCCCGTTCGGTTGAGGTGCGATTCTCTGGACTTGCAATGGGGCTCGCCGGGGCCGGAATAGGAGTTCTGATCTCGATCTCGGCGGAGCTAGCCAGGGTGCTGCACGTCTTCGGTGGCCAGTTGGCTTGGAGGCTCCAGTGGGCGATTCAGGCTGGATTCGGCCTTTTGGTACTTGTCTTAGTAATTGCCTTTCTGCCAAAAGAGACCGGTAAGCCCGATCTACAGCGTGGCAGTGCTAAAGACCTGATGCGAGTTCCGGGTTGGAAATCGGTGACCCTTGCCTACACCGCCTACGGGCTCTCCTATGCCCTTTTCTTTACCTTTTTCGTGGCGGAGATTGAACATGGTTCCCGCATCTCATCCTCTTCTGCGTCGATTGACTTCGGTATTATTGGCTTCGTCTCTATATTTGGTGGAATAGTTTCGGGTCGACTTTCTGACCTTTTCGGACGGACCCTAATTATGGCCGGCGGTTTCCTGTTCATGGTGTTGAGCTCTCTGCTGGTTCTGATAGGTGGGTCCGTTGAAGCTATGGTCGCGGCAATACTTTTTGGAGTGCCAATGTCTGGCGTGGCAAACTCGGTCGCTTCCTTCATTGGCGACGACGTTCCCGCAAGGTCGTTTTCGGCGGTTTTCGGCCTAGTGACTCTCAGCTTTGGGGTAGCACAAGCCCTGGCAACCCAACTTGGAGGATCACTGGCCTCCGTTATGGGTAGCTTCACCGGTGATTTTGTTATATCAGGTTTCGCCGCGTTGGCGGGTGTTGGACTGTCCCTTTCGGCTGGATATTACCGTAAATTGTCTAGATTGAGCATCTCGAGGACTTCTTCAAATAACGCATGGTAATCCCTCGAGGCTCTCGAATGAGGAGCGCTCAGCGCAATCGGTGCCCTTTTTTCTTGCATGCGATCGAAGAGGGTTGACTTTACTATTCGGGTCGAAAATACGTGATTGCCTTCGGACTCTACCAAGTCGACCGCAGCCAGGTCGGTCTTTCTCTGCTCTTGAAACATTGTAAAAAGCACAGAGGTCTTCTGTTTAGCGACGGTCGGAATTCGATCTTTCGCCTCCACCAGGGCGTGTATGGAAAGCATCGAAGGGGTCATAACGAAGATCACTCGATCTGACTCCTTCAGGACGGATTGAGCTAAATGACCAGCGGAAGGAGGCAGGTCAACGATAACCAGATCGTAATCTCCGTCGGCTAATCCCAGTATTCTTGAGG
>JAKAPB010000396.1 GCA_021823045.1 Actinomycetes bacterium
GGATTCAACCCCAAACTTCTTTGCTAGACGCCTAGCCCACGCGCGCTCCTCGCCACTTGGCTTGTGGTCAAGTCGGGGGACTATGTCTTCCAAACCATCGAATACGTGATAGCCGAGGTGGGAAGGTACTCGCACTCCCACCAGAACGTCTTCATCGGGGAATGCCAAGAGTGCCTTTCGATACTGCTCGGCGAGAATTTCGTTGAGCAATAACCTCTCGTCCGGACCCTCATCGGTTGCCCCGATCCCGATCAGGATACAGGGTGTCCCGCCAATGCGCTCGAGGGTATATAGAGCAAAACCGACGACCTGGCCGTCCCTCCTGATCTCGGTGCACAGCACCCATTCCTCGCGCTGTTTGGACAAGAATCCAAGATCGAATCCGGTACCTCTAGCTATAGCGAAATCAGCGATTTCCGCTAACTCTGCGTCGCCAATTGAGCTACAGTCCTTTGTGGAAACTTCCATGGGCATGCTAGGTGGTCTCCTTCTGCCGGCTCCCAAGCTTTAAATTCTACCCGGAAAAGCACACTGTCGGGACCCAATTGACCATCCGCCATGGTCAAAGGGATACGTTTGCGCCGATCATCTCCCTAATCGAACCGATTAGGGTGCCACTACCATCAACTCTGTATTGCTGTGGAAGCTCGAATAGCCTCTCATTTACCCTGATCCTCACAGGATGGGCTCCCGGATACCCGACCAGCAGTTCCTTGAGCTGTTCTAGGTTGACTATGGAGGCTGAAGTGCTGTTGAGGGCTAGTTCGATCGGGGTGTCGCTATCGCCAGCCAGTTCCAGGTTTTCTACCGCACTACAAACGAGCTTTACCTGGTCCTCGCGCTGGTCAACCCTCGCCTTTATCAACACCACGGCATCGTCGGATAACAACTGTCCAAATTCAGCCATCACCTTAGGGTAGAGAAAGACCTCGATCGACGACGTCAGGTCCTCCAACACAAAAGTCGCCATCAGGTCACCCTTCTTGGTCGTCCTTTTCGAGAGGGAGGTAACAATCCCACCGGCGGTAATCTCCCTATTGAATTGAGTCTCGGTGGTGTCTTCCTTCAATTCGGCGATCGTAGTACTTACTCTCTTTCGCAATGACTTTTCTACGTCGGCTAATGGGTGAGATGAGACAAAGAGTCCCAGCATCTCCTTCTCAAAGCTCAATAGCTGTGAAGGGTTCCAATCCTGTTCAGAAATGGTAATACCGAGATCGCTCTCGCTAAAGCCACCGTCATCGGTTGGCTCATCGAAAAGACCGATAATTCCCTGAGAGAGGTCTTTCTTCTTCTGTGCGACTTTAGCGACTGCCTCCTCGTAGATATCAAAAAGTGCCTTCCTTCTGTGTCCCAGTGAGTCAAAAGCACCGGATTTGATGAGCGATTCGATAACCCTTTTGTTCAGAACCAGTGGGTCGACTCGCATGCAAAAGTTCAGAAAGGAGCTAAACTCGCCCTCTTTCTTGCGCTCTTCAACAATCTTCTCGACGATCGACACTCCGACATTGCGCACTGCAGATAGTCCGAAGGAGATTGCCTGCTTACCTTCCTTAGTCTTCAAAACGCTAAAATCAACCCCTGATGCGTTCACGTCAGGAACTAGAACCTCAATCCCGTGAGACTTTGCATCTAAGAGATAGACCGCCGTCTTGTCCTTATCATCTTTTACTGAGGTAAGTATCGCCGCCAGGAACTCGACGGGATAATTAGCTTTCAACCACGCAGTCTGATACGCCACGAGTCCGTAGCCAAATGAGTGACTCTTATTGAATGCATAGTCGGCGAAGGGTTCGATGATGTCGAACAAGGCGGTGCCTAGCTCGGCACCATACCCTGTGGTCTCACAACCTTGGACAAACTTCTCCCTCTCAGCCGCGATAAGTTCTCGGATCTTTTTGCCACAAGCTTTTCTTAGGTTGTCCGCCTCTTCAAGTGTGTAGCCGGCGAACTTCTGTGCGACCCTCATCACCGACTCTTGATAGATCATCAGGCCATAGGTGTCTTGGAGGATATCCCCGAGATCCTCATGTAGGTAGTCGATCGGCTTTCGTCCGTTTTTCAAGTCTGCATAGTCGGTATGCATATTGGCGGCCATAGGGCCGGGCCGATAAAGCGCAACAAGGGCAGCTATATCGCCAAATTCGGTCGGGGCCAGCGAGCGCATAAGCGAGCGCATCGGCCCACCTTCCAGCTGAAATACTCCAATCGAATCTGCATTGCGAAGCATCTCATAGACCTTCTCGTCCGCTAGGTCGACGTTGTCTATATCTATCCTCTGGCCAGTGGACTCCTCGATAAGGTCAAGAGCACGTTCGATCACAGAAAGCGTCCTGAGCCCCAGGAAGTCCATCTTCAAAAGACCGAGCTCCTCAACACCATGCATCTCATATTGGGTAACAATCGGTGCTGACGAAAGGTCACCGCTCGGGTCAGGTTTACGCTGGATGGGAAGGTATTCCGTAAGCGGTGAATGGGTAATTACTACCGCTGCCGCGTGAATACCGTCTTGTCGCCTCAGACCCTCCAGACCCTCTGCAACCCCAACTACTCGGGCTACGTCTGGATCTGTTGCGATCATTTCTCGCAACTCTGCAGCCGCGGTGTATCCATCTTCGTATCCGGGGGTAAGGTTTAGACAGGCATAAAGAGGCGTGTCTCTACCCATCACTAAAGGCGGCATAGCCTTGGCAGCTTTGTCCCCGACGGCATACGGAAGACCAAGTACCCTTCCAGCGTCACGAACGGCCGCCCGAGCTTTGATGGTGGAGAAAGTCACAATCTGCGCAACGTGGTCCCAGCCATAGCGGTCCGAGGCGTACTTGATCATGTCCGATCTGTATCGCTCGTCGAAGTCCATATCAATATCCGGCATCTGCTTGCGTCCAGGATTTAGGAATCTTTCGAAAAGCAGCCCGTACTTTATCGGGTCGAGGTCGACTATCTCTAGCACGTAGGCCACAAGGCTGCCCGCAGCGGAACCCCTACCCGGCCCTACCCTTATTCCGCTCCGTTTGGCAAAGCATATGAGGTCCCAAACGACCAAGAAGTACGCAGAGAAGCCCATGTTAGCGATAACTCCGAGCTCGTAATCGAGCCTCTCTTGAGCGTCTTGCGGTATTCGATCACCGTAACGCTTATGGGCTCCATCGATAG
>JAKAPB010000397.1 GCA_021823045.1 Actinomycetes bacterium
CTCGCGTTCTGACGGTGAGAGGTACGCATACAAGCGGTCTTTGAGCTCCGTCGTCGATGCATTCAACTGCATGGTTAGTAGCCCTTCAACCACCATCTCGCGGAAAGCGACCTCCTCGTCCGAGAGGCGGCGCAGCTTGTTGGAGATTGGCAGCCATACGGCATTCGCCAAAAGGACTCCCCAGAGTGTGGCGGTAAACGCGGAGGCAATCGCCGGACCGAGCTTGCCAGGAGAGCTCAACTGACCAAGAACCCCGATTAAGCCGACAACAGTTCCCAGAATTCCGAATGTGGGTGAAAATCCCGCCATATCGGAAAAGAACTTAGTCGCCGTCTGGTGGCGGGCCCGAAGCCCCTCGATCTCTGTGGCCATCAGCTCCGCTACCCGCTCCGGCTCCGATGTGGAGATAATCAGGTCGATACCCTTTTTCAAAAATGCGTCATCGGTCTCCATTTCTTCGAGGACTAAGGGATTGGTACGAGCCTCCTTTGCAATTGCCAGAAGGGAATCGATCGTGGCGCGCGTGTCTGGGCCTTTACGCGGCTTGATTACCAACAGCAATGCCTTGGGAATTGCCCGGAGCCGGCGAAACTCGAACCCAGCCATTGAGGCACCAAGACTGCCCCCGACGACCAGGATCATCGAAGAAATCTTGAAGAGTGATCCAAGGTTGTCGTGGTCCATGGTCATAGCACCCAGCAGCGCTAAGAGGCTTATGAGAATTCCAATCGGGGTCATCGCTCTGTCACCTGGCTCAATATAGGCACCTCGGCGATTGTCGTATGGGTGGGCGTCACCTTGAGTTGTCCGTGTGGACCCTGCCGAACCCTGAGGAGTTGGACCACCTTTTCTGAACGAATCTTCTCGACCACTTCAGCTGAGTCATTCGCGACTATGATGCGGCCGCCATTTATCAGATAGACCGCCGACTGCCCATCTGCCCCATCTTCAACGCGCTCTATAAGATCCTGATTGAGATACATTACCGATCCGTCAAGCTTATGAACCGCTATCACTTGGTCTCCGTTCCAAGAATGGGTTTATCACCACTGGATAACGGCCCATCGCCTTTCTAAATTGAGAGGTTGGTCAGTTAACTGCGACTATTAAATAGTGCACATCAATTTGCCTACCCAGTAGATAACGAAAGTCCTCACGCCCACCAGATCCCGCTTCATAGACTTTCTGCAAATGTGCACTGATAACCGCTCGTCAGATCCACGAAATACAGGTCAGATGACTTCCTCCTCTCCCTCGGAGAAGGGTGCCCCCAAAGAAAGGCGCCATCTGCCACGTCGTAATTTGGGGGTTGTTGCTCCATCGGGCCGCTGTGGCTAGAGCTACCTGCACTATCCCTCTGCAACCTGTGAACCCACAAAGAGAACCAGTCCCGCTGTAGCGAAAACATTGCTTGCCTCCATGGTCTCTGCATTGGCGGTAGCCGCAGGCTACACACGCAAACACCGCTTTCCTCTCCCCGGTTGCGAATCATCCTGCGCACCGATTGGCCGTAGACTTAGAAGTCTTCAATTCATCCTGGTTTAGGCCATGTTGGACGGCGGAAGTGCGCTTAGTTGTTGCACCAGTTCCGAAATGCCAGGTCCAATTCCGTAACCGCCCCCTTGCGACGACAGATGAACTTTCGGCTAGATCAAGAGCAGGATTTGGGGATTCGGCCATTTATGTGACTTGGCTGACCCAGTTCATCGCCAGGATATGGCAAGAATGCCACAGGTTGCTCTGCCGAAACCCATGTTGAAAACAAAGCGCGCATTAGAGCAGTGCCCATGTGGGATGTCGTCATTTCATGAGTTTGGGTTTAGCTTCAATCGAATGCTCAATGCACCAGATCGACTTCGTGGCGTGACTCTCATTTGTCCCTGAAGCAGCTGGCAGTTCCTCCGCTAGCGCTAATCTTCCACCCCTTCATGCGCGGGGTTCGTCACCAAGACCGGTCGATGGGTGACGTATGCCGCATAGAGGGGCGTGCTGTTGCCTGGGTCCAAAGGGCGATTGCCGGTGTCAACTTTGGCAGGGACTTTGCATGACACTTCAAAAATATGCCGTCCTCTATCCGTTGTTTTAGTTGTTGACGGCGTAACAGCGATATTGTGGTACTGGACCGACAAAGGATGGGTGAGATGGCTCGACGCGCAAGTTTGACAAGTCAGCTATACAGGGCTGCTCGAATGTCCAATAATCTAAAAGCGGCGTCGGAGGGTCCGTCTGCCTACGCGAAAAGGGTGGCGCGAAGGAAAGTGTATTCGAAGCAAATGGCTATGACACGTAGATTACTTAAGGGGTTTGGCCTGTCCAGGTAGGGCATCGAGGGGATGGAAAAGCGTTGAAACCCCTTCGGTGATGACTATTTTCAGCCGGTCGGGCCCGATCTAGCGGCTCTAGCCTGAAAGGCTTTGTCCAGATCTCTTGGTGCCTGTTGCTGCACCGACGAAGATCCCTCTTTTAGCCAAGTGAAGGTCATCCATGTCACCGCGAGTTCTCTGGCCTGGCTGAGGGAGGTGATCTTGGGAGTCCCGTCCTTGTGCCATAGATTTTTCTCTGGGAGAGACTGAGGTTTTAGCCAAAACGGGCATCGAAGCAGTGTTGTAGGAGTTAGGGTTTGGCACCAATATCTGGGTAAAGCCGCTCGCGGATGCTCATTGGGTTACCTTGTTTTCTGGGTGTGACTTTTCTCTAAACCTCGTAACGGCTTGGCCGTAAGCGCTATTTTTCCCCGCCCTGAGAGACGGGTTTCGTCGCGCAGATCGATCAATGAGTTCGCCGACCTCAAGGGTTCCTTGGAGAAGCGCTGTGATATCGATTATCGGCTTCTCCACCGTTGTCACGATATCGATTTACGCGCTGGTTGTTGCGGATCGGACGAAAAAAGATGTTGGGAGCCGTGTCCGATGAGAGACTTGCAGACGAACTCCACTTCAGTAACTCGAGCTTCGAACAGGTCAAACTGAACCAGGAACTTGAGCTGGTCGTCCTCGACAACTGCTTGAGGCCATTGCCCAACTGAACGAGTCCAGCTCGTTCCGGTCATGCTGGCAAATCCACTGTCATGGGAAAACTGTCCGGTTCCGAAGTTCTATTTCCAGAGTCCTAAATTTGTACCGTTATCAATCGGTGCACCTTCATATTGAGGA
>JAKAPB010000398.1 GCA_021823045.1 Actinomycetes bacterium
GGATTGGTCAGCGCAAAGCTTGGAGGCTACGTAAACCTTGAACCTCTGGTGCAAGCGGCACGTAAAGAGACCATGGAATTCGACGTGAGTGAGGAAGTGGCTGAGGGATACTTCGTTCCCACTTTCGCGAGCAAACAGCCATTCGACAACTACTTCATCGCAAAAGCCACGGCCGAGCTAGGAAAACAGTCCGGCAGGCGCGCGCTGCTCCAGGTGCGGGACGAAACAAAGGCGGCCATCAAGGCGAAGACTCGAAGTATTACAGAGAGCAGGCCGTTACAGGCACTCTTTCTAGTCACCTTTGCAGGCGTCGGCATTGCCCTCTCAGTAATCTACGCCGAGGCGACCACGTCTCCTTCAGTCGGGAGTCTGCCGATCTACCTGGTGATTGCGATAGCCACCCTCTTCGCCATCACCAGTCTTCCGATATCGCAGATGCCCAAGGTTGCATTGTCCATGGTGGCGTACGCGTACACAATCCCGGAAAGAGTCAACCTGTACTACATGAACAAGAACATTTCGAAGCTAGAGGAGCTAGATGAACCACAAGCGTGAGGACACGCCATCAGGAACCTCCTTCAAGCCTAGTTTGCCCATCAAGAAAGCAATCTCCCTGGCATAGGTTACCGTGATTGGGGTCCTATTTACTGGATTATTCACTGACGAGTAATTCATCCTGCAGAAGTCAAAGACGCTCCTCAGAAGGGCGCCATCGTCCATGCTGGATTCGCCGTTGATGCCCTTGACGCTTACTAGAATGGGCGCCGGAGATCCCAACCCAGTTGCCCGGTAGCGATTACCTAACGGAAGGCAACCTATTGTGAACATCATGAAGAAGTGGGGTTTGACCTCGAAGGTCGTTCCGACGGTCAGAAGCCCCGTGTCGAGTCCCATCCTGTCTGAGCAGGCACTGCCGTCCACCTTTGCTTGGTAAGACGAATCTCCGACCTTCACGATACTGATCAGGACCTGTTTGCCGTATAGAGACCCCATTTCGCTGGTGGCAGACCACAGGGCGCGCTCCTCTTCGCCGCTCATATTCTTCCCACTGTAGTGAATGATCAGGTTGATTGCCTCCACGCTCGACTCCTCAACGTAGTGTGAGAATATCGCGGTCGCAACCCCACGAACGAGGTTCCTGAACATCTCCGCCAGAGTCGCTCTGTCATAGCCCCTGACCTCTGATTTCATTATCTTCCATTCACCGTTTGGGCCGAAAAGCAGTGCAAAACCAACGAAAGCCGGACCTGCACCGTAACGACTTTGGAGTCTTGAGATGCCAACGCCGACAACGAACGTGACGGAATTCTGGGCCTGGCCCCGCATCTTCTCATATAGCACGTACGGGAGACCCCCCATCTTGGTGTAGAGCTGCATGGCAATTGGGAGTAGCGACCACTTGAGGATATCCGGATTCGACAACACCTGGGTCGTCACAATCTGAGTCACAAGCCCCTCTCTGACGAACAGACTTTTGGTGTCGTAATAGACGGAAGGGAAACTCCCTCGTGGCGTGCGTTCGATTATTGGTATCGGTAGCCTCCCGGAGGCCCCACTTTCCATGAATTTCTCGAGGAATGCCTGCGGTTTCTCTGCCTCAGTGACACTACTGCCCAACTCCATTCGGGTGATTTTCACTTGCGAGTTGAATAGCTTGCCGAACCCCCGCGGGAACTGCGGCTGAAGGCCGTCGCTCAGCAAGCCTCTCAACCTTTCGGCGCTTGCCTCCTCATCCGTGGCATGAAGTATCACTGCCTCGTCGAAGTGGTCCGAAGGTTCGCTGTAGGGTCCGTAGCCCACGAGCCCCCTATAGGGGTGCAGCTCGGCGTGACCCTTCCCAAAAATGAGTTGAGACTGGTTGAACTGGCCAACGAACCTCAAGAGAACTCCGCCTCCTGCCCCGAGACCTCCAAGACTAGCGGCTCATCGGCCAAGTCGTAAGAGACACCGGAAATGTCTATAGGAAACAACAGCCCTCTTGCTTCCTTCGCCTTCCCGGTGATCATCCGGATTTTGTCAGCCGGGCTCCTGACCTTGCCTTTAAGCGCGGCGTCAAAAGAGCTGACGTTCTCACCAAGCCTGGAACTGATAAAGCGCCGGGCATCGAAAAAGTGATGATTGATCGACACGGCCTCCCTGGCCACGTCGACCTCTCCCGCTTCGGTCATCACCCCCACTAAATCCCCCATTCTGACGATGTATCCCTGAGCACGCCTCGATGCTCCTTCCAGCTCGAATTCGGCATAACATTTGAGTCCGACACACACGTCCTCTCCTACGCCCCGAGTATCGAGAATCTGAAGGACCTTGGGAAGCCTCAAGTTAGCGAATCTTCTAAAGTACGTATCGAGCTCGACGCTTAGCTTCTCGTCCTGGTGTTCGACACGCATAACGACAGCCTCCCGAGCAGTGAAAAGCCCATTCGGGGTGCTACTTTGCACCGGCTCCGCCGAGCAATATGTTATGGTGCCGAATTCAAACCAATCCCGGGGAAGGTAGACCGCACCTTCGAGGCCCTTCAGTTTCTTGGCGAGCGCATCGGACAGAATATACTTCATTACATATGAGCTTGCAGGAATCTCTCTTGCCTTAGGACTTCGGCTAATCGATGCGGATCCGAGAATCGTCCTAATCTCCGCTCCATCGGCCAGCGCATAGGTACCGGCCTCCAAGCCGCCATAGGCTTCCCCCAGACCCGCTGACGGAATGCCAGCGTCTCTCAGGTCGTGAATCAAGAACGTGCTGAAAGCGGGGATGAAAGTGACTGGGACAGTCTCTTTGTCGGAGGAAACACCGAAGAGATTGAATGTGAGTTTGGGCAATTACTGAGGACACGGAGTAGAAAGTTAGCCTATTAACCTATGTAGAGACCTGAACAAAGACGCTTGGCTAAAGCGAGCCGATTCGACAATTTGGGAATTGTCCCTCGCGGGACTCAAAGAGTGCGAGATGCAGAACGGGCCCTTACTAGCTTCCAAAGCCCGCTGAAGGACTTCATTCCAACAATGATTGCGTGCTCGAAATCGTGTTGCTGTGCCATGAGGTAACGCCACTCCCCATATGTCACACCGCTCATTTTCTTGCACCACAACTCCGCGGCTTCGCTTTTGACCATGGTGTTGGGTCTTATCTCACCCTTGGTCTC
>JAKAPB010000399.1 GCA_021823045.1 Actinomycetes bacterium
ATGGATTCAAAACGTCATCTAAACTGGGTCCACATTGGTCGACAGTCTCTACTATCACCGCAAAGCATCATCATTACGGATTCACTTAGACGGTGCAAAGCACGAATAGCAGTTATACAACCGCCTCTCGCTGGACAGTCAGAATTCTGGCCATAGTCCACAACGCGAATGACTCCGTGCTCACCACAGCCGATGAGACCCAAACCGAGAGCTGCTCCAAATCATCACGTCCGAAGTGGAAGGCCTCCTTGTCCTTTCGGATCAATCGCCTCGATAGATAGATCCCGAAGTGGGAGTTTCTCGCACAACTATTGACGACAACGGCAACAGGTTCTTAAGCTGGCTCCAAATCCAGATGGCAAGATGCTCGCTGGTCGGATTGGTGAGCCCTTCGATTTCATTGAGCAAATGATGATCCAACTGGGAGCGAATGGGTGCAAAAGCCTCCGTAATGTCTGCAAAGTCCATCACCCAGCCTGTAACTGCATCCACCTGACCCGAGACGTGCACCTCGACCCGATAGGAGTGTCCGTGGAGCTGGGCACACTTGTGTCCTTCACTGACGTTAGGTAGGCGGTGCGCCGCCTCGAACGTAAATTCCTTAAAAATCTCCACTATCGAATCCCCGTATATTTATGAGTCTGAAGGCTCAGCCTCCACTGTGGATGAGCAAGGCAATAGTCGATGGCACGCGCTGTGTTTTCGGCCCTCTTTGGTCCGTCCATAGGTTGCAGTAGAAGGTGATCGAACTGCAACTCCTCGAACAACTCCGGAGGGGCCAACGCCTGCGGGTAGACCAACTTTAGTTCGTCTCCCCGATCCAACACCAGTGGAGCACCAGCCTTCGGGCTCACGCAGATCCAATCGAGTCCACGAGGAGCAGGCTGAGTTCCATTTGTCTCCACACCCACCGCGAACCCTTGATCATGCAACGCATCGACAGCTCTTTCATCGAGTTGAAGCAACGGCTCCCCGCCGGTACATACGACATAGGGCTTACTCCTCGTATGGCTACTGCCTTCCCAGGAGGATGCTATCGCACTGGCAAGATCGATGGCGCTTGCGAATCGTCCTCCACCTGGTCCATCGGTACCGACGAAGTCAGTGTCGCAGAACTGGCAGATTGCCTGAGCACGCTGCGACTCCTTGCCGGTCCAAAGATTACATCTCGAGAAACGGCAGAATACGGCTGGCCGACCTACTTGCATGCCCTCGCCTTGGAGGGTATAGTAAATCTCTTTGACTATGTAGGCCATCAAGCAGCCATTTTGAGTGTCATGAAGTCTTCCAAATCCATCTCCACTGGGTCCATGGAGGACATGTACGCCAGCTTCGAAAATACCAAAAAAATATCTCTAGCAAACATCCAAATTTCATTCGACAACTTCGCCCATAGTTGAGGCTACTAACTCCGCAACCTTGGTTGGACTCCAAAGCAAAACCAGTAGTCGAGTCATTTCTACAACCAGAGAGGGCCATGGCCGGTTGAGTGGTCAACTGGCCTCCTAACCATAGATAGCTATTACCTTCGCTATCAAGGTTAATCGCGCCAAGCACTGGGTTTGTGTGTGGAACGCGAGAGTCTGCCAGAATTAGGGCACAGGCTAATGGTCGAACTCCGAGACAACCATGCAACAACCCGCGCTGCACTTGAGTCGACTAGGTTTCGTCAATAACATGATCTTCTGAAAGAATGGACCGGCCGTCAGCACCACTCACTCTACTTCGGGCGACATCCCGGAAATCGTTAGAGCAGTAGTGATGTCCCGACCAATCCTAGTCCACGCCGACCTATCTCGACGAATAGGCGAAAGGTTTAAAAGCTCAGGGTCTGTAAGCTGGCATCATGGAAAACGCGACCAATGAATTGCTAACAGGCTGGAAAACTCTCGCGAATGAACTGTCGCACTCACTTCACCTCTCAGTTCCACCAGTCAGCATCACCTTCTCAGACGAGTCTCCAGACTCAGTACCTGCCTTCGATGAACCTATGTCCTCGCCATCTGACGATGGACGTGCCGGGAGGGTTCCTGCTAGCTGTGTATTCTGGGTGAAAGCTATCGCTGCAACCTTCACCACCTCGCCCAAGGATCATGGCAACTGTTCTGTCGGCCGATACACTCACGGACTGGCCTCATTCGCAGAGGTCGCCGACAACGCCGACATTGCTGCACTGCTTGAATCGGGATGGGTCGACGGCACCGACGTCGGAAAGATACCAGCGATCTCAAAACGAGCCAACGCCATCAGCTATGGTCCACTTACTGACGCCCGCTTCGCACCTGATGTTGTTTTGTTGAGGGTAAACGGCCGCCAGCTCATGGTGCTCTCTGATGCAGTGCCGGAGCTACGCATCGAGGGAAAACCTCAATGCCATATCGTGGCATTGGCCAAAGAGTACAATCAGGTGGCCGCAAGTGTTGGCTGTGCCCTGAGTCGAGCTAGAACCGGAATGGGCCCAGATGAGATGACTGTTGCCATCCCTGGCTCGCGACTAGCTTCGGTGGTCCAAGCTGTCCGGCAGACCGCGGCGGTGGATACGGTTGTTGCCAAGTATGCAGCAGACGATGCCAAGCGTTTTAAAGTGCGCCAATAATCAGTCAACAACACCCTGGCCTCCAGCAATGTGGTTAACATCGCACCCATTCTTCGCCAACACCTCTGGCGCCTATGGGTGGAGTGGAGATTATCCTCTTTGCGTCGGCACCTCATCTTCAGCTGGACCAAGCAACGCGGCTGGGCACCCGAGGTTCGGTCACGGTTCAGCTCACAAGCTAGGCATCTCTTTCTCCACGTCCTTGGAGGCTACCAACCTGGAAGGATTGATCAGATTCACCGCCAGTAGCCTAGTCTCAGTTAAAACCTGGCAGGCTACTCTTCGCCTGGTGCAAAGATTAAGGATACGTTGTGGCCTCCAAAGCCAAAGGAGTTAGACAGCACAAGCGCACCGGGCTTAATCTGTGAGGGAGCAAAAAGTAGTCCTGATGGCGCACCGGCGGTGTCCGGCTGTTCGATGCCGGTATTGGCCGGCATCATATGAGTACGCAACACCTGTACCGACAGAGCGGCCTCGATGGCCCCCGCAGCTCCGAGAGAGTGCCCTAGCGCACCTTTGACAGAAGAGACAGGAACGCCGTCAC
>JAKAPB010000400.1 GCA_021823045.1 Actinomycetes bacterium
TAGTGGTCGATTTGAAAGAACCCAAGGTTGATGGGGTCGAATACCATCAATGCGACATCAGGGATGCTGACTCTTTAGCGATTGCATTCGGGTTCCAACCTGAATCCGTGCTCCACCTAGCTGCGATGACCTCAGTTCTGAACTCTATAAAGATTCCTCAGGAGGTCTTTGATGTAAACGTCAAAGGGACCCAGGTATTGCTTGAGGGTGCCAGAATACACGGCTGCACGTCGTTCGTGTTTGCCTCCACAAATGCGGTGGTAGGCCAGAGCGACTCCAAAATCTCCGAGAACTCTCCCAGCCATCCCCTGACACCTTACGGAGCTTCAAAGGCCGCCGCCGAGTCCTTGCTCAGCGCTTACGGATCTTGTTACGGCATGGCTGCTACCTCGCTACGATTGACCAATGTCTACGGTCCAGACATGTGGCAAAAGGACTCGATCGTACCAAGGCTTTTCAGATTCGCCACCGATAGCGGAAAGTTCGCCATTTACGGGGACGGAGAACAGTATCGTGACTATGTTTTCGTCGATGACGTAGCAAGAGCTTTCATCAAGGCCCTCAAGTCGGATAGTTCTGGAGTGCATCCGATTGGATCTGGCGAGTCGATCAGCGTCAACAAGCTGGTGCAGCTGGCTTCTAACGTGACTAAAAAAGACCTTCAACCAGTCCACATTGATGCTCAGTTGGGCGAAATGCGAGGTGTTGACGTTGATCTTTCGGGAACTGAAAAATGGGGTTTTACCCCCGATGTCATGATCGCCGATGGATTATCCACCACCTGGCAAGACTACCTTTCGATTCAATAAACCGGCATTTTTCAATATCGCTTCCGGTTCTGCACGTTTGCTGGGTCGTTTAAGGTAGCTTTTCGCTCATGGCAGTAGTAATCGCTATAGACGCCGGTACGTCTTCGGTAAAAGTGTCAGCGCTGGACGAGTCGGCGAGGATTCTACAAAGTGCTTCATTGGAGACCATGGTAGTTACCGATGGTCTAGGAAAAGCAGAACAAGACCCAGTAGAGGTATGGAAGTCGATCCTTTGGTGTCTAAGGGGCGTCTGCGACGGATTAGGAGACGCTTCGGTTGCGAGCATAGGAATTACCAACCAGCGAGAAAGCTTCCTTCTAGTCGACTCAAGAACTATGGAGCCTCTAACTCCGCTAGTACTCTGGCTCGACCGCAGGAGCGAACGGCTTTGCCAGACGCTTTTGGATGAAGGGCATGGGCCCCGAGTTACAGAACTGAGCGGACTAGCAATAGACCCCTATTTCAGCGCAACCAAAGCAAAGATGCTGCTGTCGGAGCTGCGGGAGGGTGGATTCGACGGCCCGGTAACACTCTTGACAGTAGATAGCTTCATAATTTATCAACTGACCAAACAACTCCCATTGACCGATGCTTCTAACGCCTCAAGGACTTTACTTTTCGACACGGATCGCATGCAATTTTCCGACGAGCTCGCCGACATTTTTGGGCTGCAAGACCTTAGTCTGCCCCAGGTTAGAAGCAGCTTCGAGCTTGTTGCGGTCGTGGATCAAGATATCCACCCGAAACTAAGAGGAGTCGGAATAACTGGTATACTCGGCGACCAGCAGGCCTCACTTCTGGGCCAGGGGTGTATACATTTCGGAATGGCGAAAAACACCTATGGCACTGGATCATTCATTCTTGTCAACGCTGGCGAAATCCGCCCAAAGCCGGCGTCAGGTCTTTTAGTCTCGATTGCTTGGCTCATGCCCAACGGGAAGGCGAGCTTCGCTATTGAAGGATCTATATTCGCTTGTGGATCGATTCTAAGGTGGATGAGAGACGACCTGAAAATCTTCAAGGATTACCCAGAAGCGTCGCTATTGGCCCAAAGTGTAAGTGACTCCGGCGGTGTCACATTGGTGCCCGCTTTCGAAGGTCTAGGCTCTCCACATCTCGCCCCGTCAATTAGAGCATCGCTCACTGGCATCTCTCAAAGCACTTCAAAAGCGCACATCATCAAGGCGGCGATCGAGGCCATGGCCTTTCAAACCCAAGACGTTATCAGCGCAATAAACGGACTGCTTGGTAGGCCAATCGACGACCTCCGAGTGGACGGAGGAGCAGCGATCATGGACATATTGTGCCAGTTCCAAGCGGACCAGTTAGGTATCGCAGTCTCGCGAAGCTCCTCGTTAGAATCTACAACTCTGGGTGCTGCGTTCGCCAGCGGTCTGGGCTCGGGCGTATGGTCCACTATGGAAGAGGTGGCTTCCTTGCACGAGTCCGACAGAATCTTCGTACCGACGAAATCTAAAAGCGGTCCACGATCCCGCCATGAAAAGTGGCTACTCGCCCTAGAGCACGCAAGAAGGTTCAGCCAGCACTCTTAGCCAGTAGTTCGCTATAGCGCGCATCGGCAATTCTGCAGATCAATCTCAGCTGCTCCCTCTCTATGGCGCGATATGGACGCTTTTCCCGACCGACCACAATTACCAGCTCTGACTCAGCCAGCGGGGCCCAAGCGACATCCCCTGGTCCTTGCGCCTCGCCGTCTTTATCGATGGCGGCTATACCTTCAGCGAAAGCGCTTAGCCAACTGCTCGTTGGAACTTCTCCGGAGGCAACCAACAGGTCCTGGCTCTTTGGCCTGAGTAGGCAAGACCAATCGGATTCGAAATCAAAGATTACCGTCCCAACGAGCTCTGACACGAAATCTTTGGGATCAGTTAGCTCCATCAAAGAAGCGACCGACGAAAGGGCGGATATCCGAACATCCCTCATACTTTCGGATGCCGGGCGGATATCCTCCACATCCGCTCCATCCACTTCCGAAATCTCACGCGCCATCAAAGATACGAGTTCGGGATTGGCTAGTTCGACCATAAGTTCGTCGATAGCCCTTCCCCCGCCTCGTTCTAATATCTCAATCCCGACTAGGTCGCCTTTTACGGCGCCGATCCTGCTTGCCACTGCGCCTAAGGCGCCAGGACGATCATCGAGCCATATACGCAGTACAAACAGTGCCATAAATTCATTCTAAGTAGCAAGCTACCAAAAACACCTGATTAGCACTCAAGGCAACACAGCGGAAAAGTAACCGACACATAGTTAACACTTCTTAAAGTTTTCTGATCTCCTTGCTGATGATATCGACCAGATCGGAA
>JAKAPB010000401.1 GCA_021823045.1 Actinomycetes bacterium
AGGGTCTTTGGCATGCTGGCGGAACGTTATTCAACCGACTATGACGAAGTCCAGTCCATAGGAAAGCGTTACCGTAGGCAAGATGAGGTGGGTACCCCGCTCTGCGTAACTATAGACTTTGTATCTCTGACAGACAACGCCGTCACGGTCAGGAATAGGGATACCACAGAACAGGTCAGAATCTCGATCGATGAACTGATGACCTACGTAGGTGGAGCCCTAGGCTTCTAGCGGTCTTTTGTCTTGGGAAGCGACGACTTCTGTTCGTTTTTGTTTCCAATTTGGGACCGCGGGAGTGATCGGTCTGTTCCCGGGGGCAGTTGAGATGGTGTCAAGGCGCCCTCCTCGTCGGCTAACCGGGACTCAAGGAGGGTAGATGCAGCTCGTTTTTTCATTTGATTTTCCCCATTTGGCACCGCCCAAGGAACTGAAGGACCTGCTTGGAGGCAAAGGTGCCAACTTAGCAGAGATGACTTCCGTGCTAGAGCTGCCGGTTCCTCCGGGTTTTACGATATCTACCGAGGCATGTCGCGAATACCTCCAAGAGGGTTGGAGTAAAGAACTTGATGCCCAAGTTTGCGAGGCTTTGACGGTGTTGGAGTCAAAGATGGACAAAAAGCTTGGCGATCCGTCAAATCCCCTTTTAGTCTCGGTGCGTTCGGGAGCCAAGTTTTCTATGCCAGGCATGATGGACACGGTTTTGAACCTCGGCCTCAACGACCAAAGCGTTGTCGGGATAGCCGAGCAGACCGACGACTATCGGTTCGCTTACGATTCATATCGCCGGTTTATCCACATGTATTCGAGAATCGTACTTGGGATCCCAGGCGACGAGTTTGATCGGCTCTTCGAGGCCGCCAAGCAACTCTCAAATGCGGTGTCCGACTCAGAGGTTCCGACCGAGCTGCTGAAGTACTTGGTCGACTCTTACAAAGAACTAGTTTTACGCGCAAACGGCGAACCGTTCCCTCAGGAACCGATGCTTCAGCTCAGAGGTGCAATAATGGCCGTCTTCAACTCATGGAACGGCTCGAGGGCAATCGCTTATCGACAGCGTGAAGGCATCCCGAATGACCTTGGGACCGCGGTCAACGTCCAAGCGATGGTCTTTGGTAACCGAGACGATAACTCTGGTACCGGAGTTGGCTTCACTAGGGATCCCGCCACCGGAGCAAGGGGAGCATACGGTGACTTTTTAGTCAATGCCCAGGGCGAGGACGTTGTGGCCGGGGTTCGTAATACTGAGCCCCTCGGTCGACTCAAAGATCGCTTTCCGGACCTGTATGACGAACTGATGTCGATCTTTTCAAGGTTGGAGCGCCACTATCGTGACATGTGCGATACCGAGTTCACCATCGAGCAGGGAAAGTTGTGGATGCTTCAGACGAGGGTCGGCAAGCGTACAGGTGTGGCAGCACTAAAGATGGCGGTCGATATGACCAAAGAGTCGGAGATCGCCCTCTCAAAGAATGAAGCCATACTTAGAATTAGTGGCGACCACCTAGACCAGGTTCTGCACCCACAATTCGCCACCAAGCGACACTCAGTTCTGACCAAGGGGCTTGGAGCTTCACCTGGAGCTGCCGTCGGAAAGGTATATTTCAGCGCCGAAGAGGCCGTGTCGGCGTCTAGGCGTGGCGAGGAGGTAATCCTGGTCAGGAAGGAGACTTCACCAGACGACGTACATGGGATGCTCGCATCCGAAGGGATTCTTACTACCCGTGGCGGATTGGTTAGCCACGCCGCAGTTGTGGCAAGGGGGTGGGGAAAGCCGGCGGTAGTCGGTGCAGATGCCATTCGCATTGTGGGAAGATCCTTCGTAGCATTTGGCAAGACCGTTATCGAGGGGGACGAAATATCAATCGATGGCTCTACCGGCGAAGTAGTGATCGGATCCGTGCGCCTAACTGCGGCAACGCCCCCTCCTGAGTTTCAGTTGCTCTTATCCTGGGCCGACGATGTCCGGAAGAACAGGGTTCGAGTAAGGGCAAATGCCGATACCGGGGCGGATGCCGCCCTCGCCCGCTCTTTTGGGGCCGAAGGTATCGGCCTATGTCGTACCGAGCATATGTTTTTGGACGATAAGCGTCTCCCGATTATGCGAAGAATGATACTTGCTGAGGGAATGGAAGAGGAAGAGGCGGCACTACAAGAACTTAGGGTAGCCCAAAGGAGCGACTTTCTGGAGATTCTCCGGGCCATGGACGGACTCCCTGTGACGATCAGACTCCTTGATCCACCCCTACACGAGTTCCTGCCAAATCTAGAGGAGCTCGCAGTAAAGCAGGCGTCGGTCGGGCTGACCGAGGAGGAGACCCGCCTATACCAAGCTGCAAGGTTGTGGCAAGAGACCAACCCGATGCTCGGAACCCGGGGGGTGCGGCTCGGGGTGATCAAGCCTGGACTGTACGCGATGCAGGTCAAGGCGTTGATGGAGGCGGCTGCAGTTTGCCTGAAGGAGAAGAAGAAGCCGATCATCGAAATAATGATCCCTCTGACGGTGACAAAAGATGAACTCGCACTCGCAGTATCTTGGGTGAGAAACGCCATAGACGAGGTCGGGGTCGTCGGCCTCGATGTTGCAGTCGGTACGATGATTGAGACCCCGCGGGCGGCGCTTCGTGCAGACGAGTTGGCTGAGTCCGCCGAGTTCTTCTCATTCGGTACAAATGACCTGACCCAGATGACATTCGGGTTCTCTCGAGACGACGTAGAGGGAAAGCTGATGGCGACCTATATAGACCAGGGGCTACTTGCATCGAATCCATTCAAGACAATCGACCCGAATGGGGTTGGGGAACTGGTACGCATCGCCGTAGAACGTGGAAGGCGCACTCGCCCTGCCCTCAAGGTTGGCATCTGCGGCGAGCACGGTGGAGATCCGGCTTCGATAGACCTCTTTGTAAAGGCTGGACTCGACTATGTGAGTTGCTCCAGCTTCAGAGTGCCCATCGCCCGCTTAGCGGTCGCACAATCGCTTATTAGAGACGGCCAGTTGACCATAGGCGACTAGCCCCGAGCGGAGTCATGGCGCATTGAGGTCCCAAAGCTTGCCATGAGTTTGTAGGTTACTGGCGTTTGGTTCCATGGATGGGCCGGTTCCCTTTGAATTGGCTGCTCATGGAGATC
>JAKAPB010000402.1 GCA_021823045.1 Actinomycetes bacterium
ACCTCCCCAAGACTAGTGCCTCCACGTCGGCGCTAGCTGCGGTTTCAAACTGGTCCGCCAGCCCAAATCACCAGCTATTGACGACTAGCTATCTTCCGATTCTGCCAGCGTGTTTGGCAGGCATCAGCGGACCTGGCTCTTTAGAGCAGCAGATTGCCCTTTCTGCACCCCCAGGAAAAATCATGAATCAAGGAATCCAAAATCCAGCTTTTTTTGTAGATAACCAACCGACCGCAGCTGACCTCAGGGATCTCGCAGGTCTCGGATTCAACAACGTGATCTTGCCCAACACCGCCTACCCCAACGGCCTCCCTCTGACCCTCACATCGCCAGTCGGCGATGTTGCTGGGCGGTCAACCGCACTGGTAGCTGACCCAGGCATATCAGCCGACCTACGGATACCGGGCTCCTCCTTGGCGAGTACGACTGCGATTTCAGACCTCGGACAGGTCTACTTCGACCTTCCCAACTCCCAAGCAACGCGTGTAGTGACCTTGGTCTTTAGTGTGGCGAATACCGCCGATGTAAACACACTGAGCAAATTCCTCAAAAAGCTTTCGTCAGCTCCGTTCCTTCGAACCCAGACCGCTTCATACGCCCTGACTCGCACACCGGTGCCAAATAGTAACGTCGGCGTCGTGCTATCCAAGTCGCATCCTTGTGGCCTACCTAGCAGCCTACATAAGGCGCAGCTTGCTGTGGCTGCGTTAGAGTCGACCAACCCACCCCTAAGCGTTCTGGGGCCGATCAGGGTCGACCTCTTGTCCTCTGAGGGGACAATCTACACCAAATCGCAACGTGAGGCGCTTGCAAAGCTGAGTATCGCTAGCGCCCTTGGAACAATGGACAACTTCACCATTGTCAAAGGCCAGGCGATCACCCTAACCTCCAAAAACACCTCGATCCCAATATCGTTGCTTTCAAAACTCGACTATCCAGTAACCCTCGTGGTCTCGGTCTCCTCGGACAAGTTGTCCTTTTCTAAGGGTTCTAGCCAGCGGATCACCGTCGCCCATTCGAGCATCACCGCCTCCTTTTTGGCCTCGACTAAAACTCTCGGAGACTTTCCGCTCCTCGTAACGGTAAAGACTCCTTCGGGCCTTATCCTTCAGAGTGCGACATTAGACGTAAGGTCGGACTCCTTCTCGTTGGTAGGTATTGCCCTAACCTTTGGATCACTACTGATCCTGATTATCTGGTGGATACGTTCACCCAAAAAGAGGCGCGCTAAAGCCAACCAAAGCGAGTTCGCCGGAGAGGGCGAAACTATGGTCTCAAACGAGTACCGAGAAACTTCCCCGACGGCCCTGTCCGACCGACCCTTAGACGAGACGGAATAGTCGGGTTTAACTACGCAAATGCCACGAATCTTCTCAAAGTTGACCTCGGCGTTTACCTCGATGCTAAGCGCTAGGTCTTCGACTCGAAAAAATGCCGCTCTGATGGCGGCGGGCACACTGGCTTCTCGAATCTTGGGGCTAGTTCGAATAGTCGCACTCGCTTATGCCCTCGGCAGTCACTCATTAGCAGACGTATTCAACCTCGCCAACAACGCCCCTAACACCATCTACGATCTCATCTTGGGTGGGGTAATCTCTTCGACGCTACTGCCAGTCTTTGCGTCAAGGCTCGCCAAATCCGATAGCAGGATGGCTTGGATGTCGATCTCTGCGGTCGTCACCCTTTCTGGTATCTTTCTGGTTGTTGCGACCGTACTCTTCGAGTTTGCGGCCCCCGGAATCATCGGACTCTATACCTCGCTAAATCATTCAGCTCAGGCCAGCGAACAGAGGCGCGCCGCTACCGAACTCCTTAGGTTCTTCGCTCCCCAGCTATTCTTCTACGGAGTAATTACCCTTATAACTGCTGTTTTGAATGCAAAGCGAAACTTTGCGGTCCCGGCTTTCGCCCCGATACTAAACAATGTCGTCGCTATTGTCACCCTGTTGATCTTCGCGTCGATGTACCACCACCCAAGCGTGAGCTACGTGCTTTCGAACCCTAGGGCAATAAGGCTCATCGGAATCGGAACTACCCTTGGGGTAGCCTTCCAGGCGATCTCACTAATCCCGATGCTGCGGCGGGTCGGGGCGCGAATCCGCTTCAGGGTCGATTTCTCCGACCATACCGTTAGGGAGGTCTTCTCCCTGTCGGGTTGGACCTTCGCAGCGGTGGTGACCAATCAGCTAGCCCTCGCTATCGTATTGGCGATAGCCGACGCACGCCCGGGCGAAGTGACCGCCTATAACTACGCCTATCTATTCTTCCAGCTCCCCTACGCAATTGCGGCACTGTCTATCATGAGCACGATCCAGCCCGAGCTAGCCGAGAGGTATCAGGGTGCCGACCTCTCTGGCTTTGCCTCCCGCTTCAACGTCGGTCTCAGGTCTTCCGTTGCGGTAGTCGCCCCGGCCGCTGCGGCCTTTTTGTCATTTGGACCAGAGCTGATCTTCCTCGCCTTAGGACACGGTCAGGCCGCGGCCCAAGGGACCCAAGAGATCAGCTCGGCTCTCTTGGGATTTGCCTTTGGTGTCCCCGGATTCGCCGCATACTTGGCAATGACCCAAGGCTTTCAGGCGATAAAGGATACCAGAGCGGTCTTTTTCCTTTACCTCCTGGAAAATGGGCTGAACGTCATCTTGGCGATAGCACTACAACCGGTATGGGGAGTAAAGGGGCTCGCGATGTCGCTGGCGATCGCCTACACGGTAGCGGCGGTCGTAGGCTGGTGGATGCTCAAGGCTAGGGCGATACCCCTCAGCCTAAAACCGTATCGGAAGGTTTGGACTAGATCTCTCCTCGGTTCGATAGCCTTCTATCTGGTAGGCAAATACTCGATCAAACAGTTCGCAAGTGGGGGTTTTATCCATCAGGGTGTCGGATTAGTCATTAGTCTCGTCTTAGGAATTGCGGCCTTCTTCGCCGTAGCGGAAGCGACCGCTAGAATTACCAACTTGAACATCGGGGGTAAACATTGGCGAAGGTAAAGGTTATAACCGACACCGGATCGGACCTACCGGTTGAGATCTGCAGATCATTGAATATATCAACGGTACCTCTAAAGATCCGTTTTGGCGAAAAGGAGTACCTAGACAAGTTCGAGCTTACCAACGAGAAGTTAGAT
>JAKAPB010000403.1 GCA_021823045.1 Actinomycetes bacterium
GATCCAAACACCTACATATAATCGCTTCATTCCAACTTATTCTGGTAGAAATAGGCGCTTTTTCTCAGAAATTCGCCTCTCATCTTCCAATCGGCCCAACTTTTCATCATTGTTGTCGACGTATGCCATCGACATCGCAACTCGCGAATGCTTCGCTACCTCGGCTATCAACCGATGCATTTCTCGAGCAATCCTGCGGTAACTGGGATGGCCGGACGGCTGTGATCTGAGTTCGCATACGTGCATCGCTTCTCGTGCCGACATCAGCATCTGATACCTAATTCGGTAAGCCATGCACACCGAATAGCTAGCTACCGCTTTGGGGTAACGAAGGCTCAAGTCTTCATTGGCATCATGGGAGATGTTCATGGCACGACAAAAATCATCGCCAGCGCCTGCTTCATTCACCAAACTTGGAACGTTGTAACCCAAAGAAGTCTCTAGAGTCTGCCAATCTATCGACAAAAGGCGATGGCGCTGCATATCCCTGAAAGATCCGTAGTCTGAAACCACGTCAAAGCCATACTGGGTCGCTTCAAAAGCCCGACCTGGCTTGTGCCGCCTGTTCGCCCTATCGCCAACATAGACAGAAAAGAGTTCGTCTAGCTGGGCAGCGTTAAGCTTTGACACCACTTCTTGTGCTTGTTCCACCGAGAGCCGGCTCTCGGAACAGATTATGTTTCGGGCAACCCTGGCTTCGCCATCGGGATCGAAGCTGTAGAGAGAGACATCGACCGTACTCCCATGCTCTTCTTCCTCTCCAACCAGCTGGTGGACAAACTCCCTCGTGGCGGCCTTAGTCAACGAAAGATAATCGACCCATCGCAGTCCCCTATCAGGCTGGTCCAAGCGAGATATAAAGGCGGGAACTACCTTTTCTAGCTCCGCCTTGGCCATTTCGGCAAAAATCTTGGCTTCACTCAATTCCGACGCCCGCAGGTGCATTATCAATCCCTCAAGCGATTGAGGGGATCCGAATACCCCGACATTGGAAATTACGCTCGCAGGTAGCACGCCCCTCGCTGCGTCAAACGAAGCAGCCTGTGCCGCTCGCACCATATCAGTGTCACTCTTATCCGACAAATTTGCTTCAAGGTATCCGCGTACCTTGGCCGCTGTGATTTCATAGAGACTAAACACCTCATTCATCGCCCTTGAGTAGGTGACGGAATCTTCCGGGCTCAATTCGGGTGGTATGGCAAAGGGGTAGGTGCCGTCAGCTCGCTTCCCAAAGCTAAGGTACCTCGTCGACTGCTCGAGGTAAGACATGAGTCTTGGCCTCTCAATCACCTTCGTCAGTACGTTTGAGACCCCTTCCAAAGCGATGTGAACACCTGCCAACTGCGCAACCGAATCGTCTCCGTAATCCGCTATTACTCGCCGAAACAATTTGTTGGCCCGTTCTCCGCCCACTTCAAGTTGGCTTCGATCACCGAAATTGTCGATCTGATGGTAAAACTCGTCCAAAAACACCCTGCGCATCGAATTCTTTGAACGTGAATATCGACTAAACAGTGCCGCCTTTACGGTCTCGTTTAAATTACGCAGGCAGAAAACCGAGCCATCAACATTGGTAAAATAGTGATCCAAAATCTCCCGCTCGTCATCGGAAAATTCTTCAGATCTGTTGTCGCTCGTCCCCTCGTGCATAGTCGCGCCATACTAGGCGCAAGCATCAAAGTAGCCGCCAATTTATCACTATTAAAAGTGATCCGACTAGTTAAGCTCTGGGTTTGCCACCTGTCCCGGCGAGTTACCCTGTCGTTCGAGTGACTTTACGTCGAAGTAAACCTGCGAAGAAGCCGCTACCACACCCCTAAAAATCATTCGACACGCCTTGTCTGCGCAGAGTCGAACCTCTTCGGTTGGTGCGACATCTCTAATTTGTCGAAGGAGATCCAAAAGCTGCTTTGCGTTTCGAATAAAATCGCCCGCCGGGAGCCTCTCAGGTCCCAATACTTCCAGCAAAGGCTTTCCCTGCACCCATCGGAAAATCATTCTAGAAAATCCTGCGTCTGGCTCTCGGGTGAGGGGAATTCTGGCCTTCGCTTCCATGGCGACTAAGGACTTTCTCAAGTCCAGAATGCGGCGATATCTTACAGCAACGGAATTGGTGGGCAAACCCGGATCTCCCCGAAATTGTGGCCGGGCTTCATAGGTAAGGGTCGACACTAGCGCAGCAAGACTTTCTGGACCGAGTCCGACAAAGAGCCCCTCCTCCATAGCCATTGAGCAGAGTAGGTCGCTCTCGGCATAAAGGCGTGAAAGCCTCTCCCCCTTCTCACTGAGCTGCCAATTCTCAACGTAACCTAGATCCTCGAGTATCTCTACGACTCGGTCAAACTGTATTGCCAATGACTCTAGCTTTGACCTGACCCGTCTTGAAAGCTCAGATATACGTCCTTGGATCTTCTGTGCCTTCTTAGCCGAATTGAGGTGGGTCTTGAAATCATCACACTCTTGGAGATTGGCCTCTAGTCGCAAGAGCTCTTGATCCACGATAGGTCGATTTCTGTTGGGCCTTTCGATCTTCGGTTCGACCAGCGAATAGACAGGAGACGCAAAGGGAGTAAGCAGTCCGGACAGCTTCTTCTTGTATGTGGTGTCGCTCGGCGCATATGGGCGAGGCAGGACCACCGAACCGATCATTTGGAGTAGCTCCTCGTGAACGCCGGTGAGGCGATGTACCCTTCCAACACCAGACACAGCTAATATTTTTACCCTTTGATTAGATCGGACCCCCGTGGATAGCACAACTACTAGTGGTAACTTTGTGGAGTTTCCGTCGTCAATCGCAAGAACATCCCCTGGGCGCAACCTGTCGAGTCTCACCCGAGGAGGCATAGTTAGCTGCCGCCCGGCCACCTGCGGCGGGTGGCCGTTAACCTTTCTGTCCAGGTAATCCCAAATATCGCCAAATCCACACTCTGCTTCACGCCGTGCTTCATCTACGCGTCGCCTCAATCGGGCGAGCTCTGCTTCAATCTCGACGACTTCCGAGTCGGATCTGAACTGTGCAAAGGAGAGGTTGAGTAGGTGCCTGACGGTGTCGGGAGCGAATCCCTTCACCAAATTTGTTGCCATGTTGTAGTTTGGACGGAACGAGGAGGTAA
>JAKAPB010000404.1 GCA_021823045.1 Actinomycetes bacterium
GCAATCTTATGAGAGGCTGATCCTTGCGCCAAACGAATTGCGTAGTCGGATTGTCGAGTTGATCCGTTGCCAAGGTGAGCTGGGCGAAGAGGGAAGGATCCTGCTAAAAGTCAATGGTTTAGTAGATCCGGACATCATCGATGAGCTCTATGCAGCTTCCATGGCGGGGGTAAAGGTCGACCTGTTGGTGCGTGGGGTATGCGCACTGCGGCCGAGAGTTCTTGGACTTAGCGAGAACATCACGGTTAGGTCGATTGTGGGGCAGTTTCTCGAGCACTCAAGGGTCTTCTGCTTTGGAGGGGTAGGTGGCTCGGAGCGCCAGCTATTTTTTGGCTCGGCCGACTTGATGCAGCGTAACCTTGATCGAAGGGTGGAGCTTCTGGTACCCATTGTCGATCCGGCGATCGAGGCTCGAATTGTCGAGATTTTGACCCTCGACTGGTCGGATGACGTGCAGACGTGGCAACTCGACGCCGAGGGCCACTGGGAACGCCTAGAAAGAAGAGAGGGACGTTGTGCTCAGGCGCAGCTATCGGAATTGGCGATTGAGAGGTCGCGGACGATGATGGGAAGGGCCTAGCCGTGGCTATCGAACGGGAATACAAGCTTGACTCATCTGGAATCGCGGACCCCCTAAAAGTTGAGATAGGTACCGGACTTTCCAAAGTAGCCGAGACAAGAAAACAACAGCTTTCCCTCTACTTCGATTCGGCAGGTCTTGATCTGGGACGCTTGGGGATCGGGTTACGCTTTCGCACCGTCGATGACGAACCGATAAAGGGCGTTTGGACGATGAAGATACCGAGAAACTTCAACTCGGCTGGAGCAACACAGCGAGAGGAGATTGAAGTAGAGGGGGAGCGTAGCGAGATACCTGGCCCTATACGAAAGGTACTTCAACGCCTTAATCTGCTCGATTCGCTAATTCCAACTGTGAGCCTAAAAACCGATAGAACCAGCTTCAAAGTAGCAATGGACGGTGTGAAGCTTCCCATTGAGATAGACCTGGACCTTGTCGAATTTCTCGATGGGTCCGTCTATCGAGAGGTGGAGATCGAGGTCCAAAAGAGGGAGCTTGACGGTGTAGCTGCGTCCATCGCTGGGCGTTTTGAGTCCGCTGGGGGTATTCCAAGTAAAAAGACAAAGCTTGAGAGAGCTACCGAGAGGTCCCCGTATGGCCCATTAGCCGAGACGATTCAACCCGACCTTACATCATTAGAGTTCTGGTTGAGAAATGGTCTCCTTCTCAGTTCCTTAATGCTTAGCTCGCTTGTTGCCCTGCCAGGAGAGGTTGAGGCCTTCAGTTTTAGAGGTGTCGTCTGGGAAGCAGTTTGCTACCTTCGTGCCCTTGTGAGCGAGACCAGCGAAATTGAATTGCTTCTTGATGAGTATGCTGAGCTTTCAGGGTCTATATCGGAAGGCAGGGATTTCATAGCAAGCGGCGATCGCCTGGCGGAAAGCATCTACAATCTCCACTTCGCTCTATTCGGACCAGAATCTTCGGGGCATGACGCTCTCAAAGGGTTGGACCTTAGCGCCGTTTTGACTTGGGACGACGAGTATTTACGAAGCTTGCTCGCATCTGTCAGAAAGTTAGACGAAGTATTCAATTCCATAGAGGATCCTCCAAAGTCTATGACCTCGGTTGATAGGGTCTCATTGCTAGTCGACGAACTGCTGGATATTGTCATCGGTGCAGTACCGATAGGGATGGATATAACTCTTGCAAAGAGTGCTGCCGAGTTTTTTGATCTAGCGGTTGGCAAAAAAGTATCGTCAGTGTCTTCTGGCAAAACTGTCAATTTCCACGGGCTGAAGATAGCCCTTTCGCAGCTGCTGAAGGATCTTGAACTTCTAGAGAGGGCATAATTTGTAATGAATCCTTCTGGAAATGTTCCAAATGCCAAGGGGCCCGTGATAGCGGCATTGGATTTAGGGTCAAACTCATTTCATCTCGTCGTGGTAATAGCTCGACCAGATAGGAGCTTCCATATCGTTGCATCAGAGAAGAGAATGCTCCGGTTAGGTGAAGAAGTAGCTTACTCTGGTTCGATTTCGGCATCGAGTATCCAGAAGGCGGCCAAGACCGTCGCCGAGCTTTCAAAAATAGCGGAACTTGCGGGCGCCGAAGAGACGGTGGCCTTTGCAACCTCAGCGTTTCGAGATGCATCCAATTCCGAAGATGCGCTCGATGCTATTACGCAGGTATCTGGGGTTCACCCACACGTCATTTCTGGTGTACGTGAAGCTCAGCTTATATACCAAGCCGTGAGATCGCATCTAAGTCTTGAGCCGTTTCCGGCCTTAATATGCGATCTAGGTGGTGGCAGTCTCGAGCTGATCATAGGCGACCAGAGACAGAGTTACTTTACTTCTTCCCTTCCGCTAGGGGTGGGTCGGCTCAAGGCTAATTTTTCTGGCTCAGATCCACTTACACCCAAGGAGAGGGCCTCCCTTGTAGGTCATATCCACAAGGTGATGGAGCCGGCTATCTCAAGAATTACCGACTTCGATCCTCGTTCAATAGTCGTCTCTTCGGGAACCTTTGGCGCACTACTTAGAGTCGCAAAGGCCTCTCGAGCTCCTTTTGGGACTGATGAACAGTTCGACGACGAACCCGTTGGCGTCAAGGAGATCCAAAAGATTGGCAAGAGGCTACTTGCCCTCGGCACTCAGAAGAGAATCACCATGGCCGGTATGGATCCAAAGAGGGTCGATCTTCTTCCTATCGGATGGCTTGTGTTAAGCGAGATCCTTTCCGCCACCAAGGTGACCACCCTTCGTTATTCGGATTGGGCCTTGAGGGAGGGGATAATATTGGACCTTCTTGAGGCGAGAGAGGATTTCGAATTCGCCTTTGATGCTCACGACCTTCGAGAAGGGGCGGTGAGGGCATTAGCCGAGAAGTTTCATGGTCTAAACAGCCACGCCATCAAGGTGCAGGAGTTTTCAATCCGCTTGGCCGAGTCCCTAAGGGAAAGGTTAAAGCTAGATTCTTCCGACATCGAGCTGCTCGGATATAGCGCGATACTCCACGATATCGGAGAGTGGATAGCACAAGAAGATCACGATAAGCATTCCGCTTACTTGGTGGAGACCAGTCCACTGAAG
>JAKAPB010000405.1 GCA_021823045.1 Actinomycetes bacterium
CGACCACTTTGCCATTCGGGTTTGCGTCGCCCATATGTGGGCGTCCCCAAGCGAGGGGCTATTTGAGCGACAATAGCGTCGCTAAAGTCGGTCCGTAAGTCTAGGAAGCCACACCGAATTGGCCTCGTCAAAAGGCCAGAAGCTCTGAGACCGACTTTACAATCTTGTCAGTCGTAATCGAGGCCTCTTCCTCGAGGTTTTTTGCGAACCCTACCGCCGGCACGTCTGGCATAGCTAACCTCATAATCGGGGCGTCTAGGCCCCAGAAGGCCTCTTCTGCGATAATCGCCGCTACTTCTGCACCCACGCCGAAGGAGATGTTATCTTCATGGACTATCAATACTTTGGCCGTCCTCATCGTCGAGTCGACTATCGCCGCTTTGTCCAGCGGGGATATCGTCCTTAAGTCAAGGACCTCGACGCTGGCACCAAGGTCTTCCTGTACTCTCTCCGCTGCGAGGATGGCGTACTGTGCCATCAGACCATAGGTGATAATGGTAGCGTCCTCGCCAGGGCGAGATATTCTTGCCTTGCCGATCGGTACTCGGTGCTGATTTCCCCTGGGAAGTAGTCCTTTGACAATACGATAAGCCTTCTTGTGTTCCAGAAAAAGAACGGGTGAGGGGTCCTCGACGGCGCTTCTCAACAATCCCGCTACATCTGCCGGAGTTGAGGGAATGACGACCTTCAGCCCAGGCACATGGGCGAAGAATGCCTCGACAGACTGCGAGTGGTACAAGGCACCATGGACCCCGGCTCCATATGGGACCCTTATCACCAATGGAACGTCAAAGGAACCTTTAGACCTGTAGTGGATCCTGGCCGCCTCCGACACTATCTGATCGAAGGCCGAATGGATAAAGTCGGCGAACTGGATCTCGACGATAGGACGCCTGCCAACCATCGCCAATCCGATTCCGATCCCGACTAATGACGACTCAGCCAGCGGTGAATCCATGACTCGGTCCTCGCCAAACTCGGCCAGCATTCCCTCAGTCGCTTTGAAGACCCCTCCGTTTCTCCCGACATCCTCTCCGATCAGCATCACTTGTGAATCTTCGGCGAGCAGTTGGTGTTCCGTCCGGCGTAGGGCCTCTAAGTAGCTGACGACGTCTGAATCGTCAGGGTCGACCTCGGTCTCTTCGGGCTGTTGATGGTAGGGAAAGACGTAGTCATAGACCGAATCAGCTCTAGGGTCCCTGGCCTCTTGCGCCCGATCGGCATCCTGATCAACCTGTATCCGTATTTGGGACATCCACTCCTCGGTGTCCTTTGGAGCAATAAGACCCAGCGACTCTAGATAGTTCTTGGTGATTATCAAGGGGTCGTTCTTCTTAGCAGCCTCCACCTCCGCCTGGTCCCGATAAACCTTGTCGTCGTCATCGGATGTATGGGGCAAGAATCGATAGGTATGCGCCTCTATCAGAGTCGGACCCTCGCCTGACCGGGCACGAGCCCAGGCCCTTGAAACTGCGTCGTATACGGCCACTGGGTCATTACCGTTCACCGCTTCACCAGGAAAGCCATAGCTCGCTGCCCTAATGTATAAGTCCTTGATCGCCGACTCTTTGGCTAAAGGCACCGAGATCGCATAGCCGTTGTTCTCGCAGAGAAAGACGATCGGCAACTTGTGTACTCCGGCAAAGTTCAGCGCTTCATGAACACCTCCCTACGACGTCGCCCCATCTCCAAAAGTCGCTAAAACCACCGAGTCCTTCCCGGCGAGTTTGATATCCAAAGCCGCGCCGACGGCGTGAGGGAGTTGAGTAGCAATCGGGGACGATCCCGTCAGGATTCGGAACCTCTCATCCCCCCAGTGCGACGGCATTTGACGGCCACCAGAGGAAGGATCATCGTCCTTGGCGAAAAGTCCGAGGAAGACCTCGTATGGAGTGACCCCCATAGCCAGGATTAGGCCCAAATCTCGGTAGTAGGGGCAGACGACGTCCTTGCCGATATTGATCGCATTTGCCGCAGCAACCTGAACCGCCTCGTGCCCGGAAGCTGGAACCATAAAAGGAACTTTTCCCATCCGATTTAGCGCCAACGACTTGACGTCCACAGCCCGGGCAAGCAGCATCTGGCGATAGATAGCTATCATCCTGGCATCGGTAAGGCCAACTTGTGTATGTTTGTTTGCTGGGTCAATGGGATTAGCCAATTGAGGGGCGGTGACTTGCTTCGGATTTTTCGACTTCCTGAATAGTCCCATATCCCTCACCCCCGAAAAATTGCTATCAATTACGGCTACCGACCAGACTCTGACTGCTATTGGACTCCCAAGTATTTGACTCCCAAAGGGTCCACTTAGTTACGCCAACCTTTGCTACCCCAGTACTGGAAATCAAATAGATACTTAAAAGCTACCTTATGGAGTATCGCTAGCTCATCTCCCACCGATGCATGGCTCATTTGAATCGGACCTTCTCTTCTCAAAACGCCCACATAGGACAATTTATGACATTTTTGCCCCATAAAGTGGACTTTTAGCTGCCGCTCTGCATAAAAGCCTAATATCGCTTATCAATATCTCCGATATTTAGTGACGCTGGTCACCGTTTCTGCAGATAAGGGGTTATATATAGCGATTATTCGACAAAAGTGAAAATCTGAGTTCTCCCTTATAACTGCTAAGAAAAATGTGAATTTGCCCGGTTATGCAGATAGGCTTTGCCCATGAACACGCCCAATGTTTCACACTCGGTTACACTCAGAGTCGAATTGAGTCATCGCCCGGGATCCCTTGGCCGCCTCACTACCGCCATCGGCGACGCAGGTGGCAACATTTTGGGACTAGACATCGTAGAAGTACTCGGTGACGTAATTGTCAGGGACGTAACCGTACTAGCAGCGGATGCAGAACACGCAACCAGAATCCGACAAGCAGTCGAAGAGGCCGAAGGTGTTCATGTAAGGATGGTGCTGGACAGAACATTCCGCTTGCACCTCGGTGGGAAGATAGAGGTTCGCGGGAAACACCCGATTGCCAGCCGTGACGACCTTTCGATGGCCTATACCCCTGGTGTCGCGCGGGTATGTATGGAAATTGCGGAAAAGCCAGTAGAAGTCCACCGATACACGATCAAATCCAATTCGGTGGTCGGA
>JAKAPB010000406.1 GCA_021823045.1 Actinomycetes bacterium
GATGCCTTGACCCATCCACCCAGAGGTATAACCTATAACCGCTTTATACCTCTCTGGTTTGTCGTGTCCTGAAGTCCCGGTCACCGAGACCCGGTTGACCCCGACTTGGTGGACCGACGTAGTCGAAATATCCATTACGACGTCGGGAGTTTGGTAGGCGAAAGGGTTGTGGATCTCGTAGAGGAGCTGCTCTTTTATCGTAAATTCATCTACCCGCCCACCGGAGTTGGCGAGCTTGGTAATCGTAGCGTCTCCGAACTCGTTGACCTCGGCGATAGGGAAGCCGATATTTTCCAAGCCGACGATCGATTCCCAATCCCTCCCATGATTTCCGCCGGTAGCCTGGCTCGAGCATTCGAGAATATGACCGACGACGGTACCTTGTGCAATACGATCCAAATCAGCGAAATCCCAACCAAATTCGTATGCCAGCGGCGCCAAAAACAGGGCCGCGTCGGCAACCCGACCGGTGATCACGAGATCCGCGCCCCGGCTAAGTGCTTCGACGATCGGTCTCGCGCCCAGGTAGGTATTGGCAAAAAGAGCGTTGTTTCTTATGTTTGCAGGTAAGGTGGCGCCGGTCTCGGAGTGGGGAAAGAGTTCTTCTGTTCCGAGGCGATCGAATATCGAGTCACCGCTGATGACTGCGATTTTCGGAGTTATCCCCAACTCGGAGGCGAGTTTCGCAGCGGCAGCGCCAGCCGAGGCTGGGTTTAGGCCACCCGCGTTAGTTATGATCTTTATGCCAGCGTCCATAGCGAGCTTCCATCCCGCCAGGAGGGAAGGGATGAGGTCTTTTGTATAACCAGCCTCTGGATTTTTCGCCTTGTCTTTGGCAAGTATCGCCAGAGTCAGTTCGGCCAGATCCTCAAAACAGACATAATCCGCCTGCTTCTCCTTGATAATCTCAATAGCTGGCCAAAAGCTGTCGCCGTAGAAGCCGACCCCGCTAGCGATTCTGACCGTTCTCATTCGAGGACTACCAGGACGTTAGCCTCTTCGACGAAGTCGCCCTCGGTGACCTTGATCTCCACGACCCTTCCAGAAGTCGTCGTCTCGACGGGTATCTCCAGCTTCATCGACTCAAGAACCACCACCGTGTCTCCAATTTTAAGCTCGGCGCCCACCGCGGTGGCGACCTTTACCACCAGCCCGGCCATCGGGGATCTGACTTCTGACAAGATTGCCCTCCAGTTTCACGTTGATCTGGCCCACAGCAGTCGTTTAGCTCTATCGGCGGTACTTTTTTGGATATTCTACGACGATTGTCTGCTCGGTTGTTGTCGGGTCACTCCTTGAAACGGCGGTTCGTCTTTCCACAGTTGCGCTCGGTCCGGGCGATGTTGGTCTAACGGTGAACAAGGCGCTGGATCTATCGCGCTGACTCGGCTTCCTCGGCTAGAGAGAGCCAGCGCTCCTCGAGAACTCTTTGCTGCTCCTGGATGGTAGCGAGTTCAGAGCCTAGATCAGCGAGTTCCTTGTGGTGTCCTGCTCCCTCAAAGAGAGCCACCAGGCGATCGTGCTCTTTTGCGAGAGATTGGAGCTGTTTTTCTATTCGACGAAGTTCAAAACCGACTGTCGTTTTTGAACGTCGTTTTTCATTTGTGCCGACAGATGGGAGGGATTTGGGACGAATTTGGGCTTTTGGAGCCTCAGCCGCCGGTTCTGCCCTTGCTTTTTGCGAAGCGACTTCGGCGATCCAGCTGGCGAGTCCTCCGGGGATCTCTTCGACCACGGTGTCTTGACAAACGACGATCCGATCGGTCACGCGATCGAGAAAGGCCCGGTCGTGGCTGACGGTAACCAGGGCACCGGGCCATTGCTCCAGGAACTCTTCGAGGGAGCGCAGTGTGTCTAGGTCTAGGTCGTTCGTCGGCTCGTCGAGGAGCAGAACGTTTGGTCTGGTGGCTAATACGGTCAGGAGTTGTAGACGCCGTCGTTCGCCACCAGACAGAGTGCCGATGGTCGCCCAAGGCAATTCGCCGACGAACCAGAACCTTTCCATCAGCCGTTGGTCTGCTAAGTCGCCGGGCGTCCTCATTGGTCCGGCCACAACTTCCCGCACCCTCGCCTTTGGGTCGAGCTCGGGAAGGTTCTGTCGGTAGTAGCCAACCTTGACGGTAGCTCCTTGTTCGACACGACCGGAGGTCGCAGCGCACAGACCTGCCAAGATATCCAAAAGTGTGGTCTTGCCTGATCCGTTGATTCCGACCACACCGAGTCGTTCCCTTGGGTCGAGACTTAGGGTAACATCCCTAAGCACCGGCGCGCCCGATGGACCTCGTGTAAATGACACTTTTTCGGCCTCGATTACGGTGTTTCCGAGGCGGGGAGTATCAAATGTGATCTCTAGCTCGCTACTTCGTGCTGCGGCTTGTGGCGTTGCATTTATCAGCCGCTTGGCGGCATCTATTCTGGCCTGGGGTTTTCTGGTTCGTGCCTTAGCCCCCCTCCTTAGCCAAGCGAGTTCCTTTCGTGCCTGATTACGCCGGACTGATTCGGCACCCTGGGCTTGTAGCTCCCGCTCAATCTGTGCTGAAAGGTAGTCGGCGTATCCACCGTTGTGCAGGAAGGCGTTGCCTCGGTCCAATTCGACCATGCGCGTCGTTATTCGATCCAGTAGATATCGGTCGTGGCTCACGAGGATCACGCCGCCGGTGAAGCGGGCCAGCCACTCCTCGAGCCAAGTGATTGCCGGGAGGTCTAGATGGTTGGTCGGTTCATCTAAGATCAAAAGCTCGGCGGGATGGGCTAGCACCCTAGCGAGAGCTACTCGTTTTGCCTGGCCGCCAGAGAGTTCAGAGATATTCCGATCTATCATTTTGGCCATACCGAGTCGATCTAAGATTGCCTCGCTCTGCCACCCCCCTCCCACTGCTTCTCTGACACTTCCCGGAGGCAGTGGGGAATCCTGCTCGAGGAAGCCGATTCGAACGCCGCGTCCCCATCTGATCTCCCCCTCCTCAGAGACCTCGCTTCCGGCGAGCACCCTCAGCAGGGTCGACTTGCCGGTCCCATTGATTCCGACTACTCCTACTCTTTCTCCATCGGTGACGGTAAGTGAGAGCTCTTTGAAAAGTTGCCTATCG
>JAKAPB010000407.1 GCA_021823045.1 Actinomycetes bacterium
ACAAACAGTTGACCCAAGCGACCCTAGACAGGCTGGCGACTACGACGATAAGGATGCTGTCGATAGACCAAGTCGAGGCGGCCAATTCGGGTCATCCGGGCCTTCCCTTAGGACTCGCTCCGGTGGCCTATACGATCTACTCCAAGTTCTTGAAGTTCTCTCCTCAAGTTCCAAACTGGCCGGACCGGGACCGTTTCGTACTCTCCGCTGGCCACGGCTCTGCACTCTTATACTCCCTCTTACACCTCTTCGGCTATGACCTTTCCATCGAAGATCTAAGGGGATTCAGGCAGCTTGGCTCGAGGACGCCCGGTCATCCGGAATTTGGCCATACACCCGGCGTTGAGGTCACCACCGGTCCTCTGGGGCAGGGGTTCGCTACCGCAGTGGGGCTAGCCCTAGCCGAAAGGATGTCGGCTGCGAGGATAAACCAGCTGAGCGAGGTCGAGCTAGTCGACCACAAGACATTTGTTCTCGCATCGGACGGCGACCTGATGGAGGGCATATCGCACGAGGCCGGGTCGCTGGCGGGTCACCTCGGCCTCTCCAAGCTGATTGTTTGCTTCGATGACAACGACATAACTATCGACGGTCCGAGACACCAGTCCTGTACCGACGACGTCTTGGAACGCTTCAGGGCCTATGGTTGGCACACCTTGCGGGTCGAAGACGGTGAGAACCTAGCGGAGATCAAAGCTCAGCTCCAAAAGGCGATCGACGAGGAGTCCCGCCCTTCCTTGATCGCCGTGAAAACGACAATCGGTTACGGTGCTCCAAATAAGGCGGGAAAGAGCGTAGTTCACGGCGGACCCTTGGGGAAGGATGAGGCAGAGGCTACCAAAATTGGATTTGGATGGCCATTGGAGCCGACCTTCTTCGTGCCCGATGAGGTTAGGGAGTACCTAGATCGAATCGTCCAGGAAAAAACCCTGAGCTACACCAAGTGGCAACAAGACCTCAGGGCGCTAGGCACCGACCCATTTAGTCTCGTCGACCCGAAGGGTGCGCTCGACTCGCTTGTCGACTTCGAGGTGGGCAGCACCCTAGCGACCAGGGTCGCCTCGCAGAAGAATCTCCAAGCGATCATGAAGGAGATGCCATCAATTGTCGGTGGTTCCGCCGATCTCGCCGAGTCGACGGGGACTAAGGTCGACTTCAAGCCGATAACCAAGGAAGACTTTTCGGGACGGATAATCCACTTCGGGATTCGGGAGCACGCCATGGCGGCCTGCTCGAATGGCCTAGCCCTTCATGGTGGCTTCAGACCCTTTTGCTCGACTTTTTTGGTCTTTTCCGACTACCTGCGCCCGTCAATTCGCCTTTCAGCGATCATGGGGTTGCCGGTGATCTACATCTTCACCCACGACTCGATAGCCGTCGGAGAGGATGGTCCCACCCACCAACCGATCGAGCATCTAGCGGCGCTCAGATCGATACCGAACCTAATGGTTCTAAGACCTGCGGATCCTAACGAGACCTCCGAGGCCTACCGAACCGCCCTTGAGCACACGACTGGTCCTTGTGCAATCATCCTCAGTCGGCAAGGCTTGGCGTCCCTCGAGGCAACAACTCCCGGATGGATGGCAAGAGATGGAGCGAGGGTCGTCTACGGCCAGCGAGGGTGGTCCGATGTAACCATCCTGGCATCGGGTTCCGAAGTGCAACTGGCGATTGATTCAGCGAAGGTGCTATCAAATCGGCACAAGGTGCGGGCCAGGGTAGTCTCGGTCCCCTGGCGTGAAAGACTCAACGAACTCGACGAGGCCAAAAGAAACGAAATCTTGGGTTCGGGGCCAGATCGTGTGGTAATCGAGGCAGGCGTCGAAATGGGGTGGGAGGCACTCGGCGGAGCAGGCGGAAGATCCCTAGTGATGAAGTCCTTCGGAGCTTCTGCTCCGGGGTCAAAGGCGATGGCACACTTCGGTTTTACGACCGAAAGGGTCGTCTCTTTAGCCCTTGAGATCGCCAATACTATCGCCGACAGAGACCCGTCGGACCAAAACTCGTCGGACCAAATTACCTTCTCCTCACTGGCTCGTCACCTCCTTCAAGCCACCGAGGCCGCCGCTATCGCAGCTCAAGGTCAGGTTGGCCTCGGCGACAAGGTAGCAGCTGACGAGTTGGCGACCACAGCGATGCGGAACACCCTCAGAAAGATGGACCCCTCTGCGAAGGTCGTGATAGGAGAGGGTGAAAAGGATAACGCGCCGATGCTCTATGTCGACGAAGTACTAGGTGTCACCGAGAACGTCGCCTTTGATCTCGCAGTTGATCCGCTGGAGGGTACGAATTACGCCGCCAAAGGCCAAGATGGCGCAGTATCTGTTATCGCCGGTTCTGAAGTTGGCTCTCTCTATTCGACCAGTGGCTACTACATGGAAAAATTGGTCGTCAAGGCTTGCGCCAAGGATTCAATAGACATAGCAAAAGGGGTCGAATACAACCTAGAGGCCATCGCCTCAAGTTCCAACAAAGAGATCGCCGACCTTAAGCTCATCGTCTTAGCCAAGCCAAGACACGAGGAGTTGATCTCCAAGATCCGCAAAATGGGTGCCAAGGTCGTGGAGATCCCTGACGGCGATGTAATGGCGTCGATCAAAGTAATGCTTGAGGACTCCGAACTCGACGGACTATACGGCATAGGCGGCGCACCCGAGGGCGTAATTTCGGCTTGCGCTGCGAAGCTCCTTGGGGCGGGAATGCAGGCCCGCCTGGCGCCTCAGTCGGAGGAGGAGATAAAGAGGTTAAACATGCTCGAACCCGACTGGAAGGACAAGATCATGACCCCCGCAGAGATGGTAAAGGGGGATTCGGTAGTGGTAATAACCGGAGTTACCAATTCAGCGCCACTCTTTGCTCCGGTGAAAACCGAGCAGGGTTGGGTTACCTCTTCCCTGGTCATTACGGATGCTGGCACGCATTTCATAAACGGGAATCACTCCGAAGTGATCGATGCTGAAAGGGGCAGAGATGCCACATAGGCTCACGCTACTCGAGCGGGTACGGGGTGAGGTGAGTCGCTCTCGTCACGTTCCGATGCTGGCGATAGCCGGTGATAGCGCTTCGGGGAAAACCAC
>JAKAPB010000408.1 GCA_021823045.1 Actinomycetes bacterium
ATGGCTAATCCGGAATACACAGATTCAGAGGTCACCCATCTCGTGGCCTTGTCGAAGCCGACCGCATTTTGGACGAGGTCCGATGCCAAAGCCACCTTCCTTTTTGAACTAAGCCAGACTGGTGCTCACCTCGGTGGCTTTAGCGGACCGGGGTCTCACTTGAATACAGCAGAAGGAAATTTACGTCGAATAGATGATTCACCTAGTAGCGCCGGCGAGGCGCCGATCGATTTTTCCCAACCCCATGACACTGCTTTAGTATTTTTCACCTCAGGCACTACCGGGAAGCCCAAAGGCGTTCTAATGTCTCATGGCTCATTGGGATCTAACCTCAAGGCCCTCCAAGAGGTTTGGGAGTGGCGGGAGGGTGATGAGTTAATTCTTTCGCTTCCGCTATTCCATATGCATGGATTGGGTGTTGGTATAAATGGCACCCTTGCATTGGGATCTCGAGCCGTGATTCTTGATAAATTTGATCCTTCCTTGGTATCGTCAGCGATAGCGTCACACGACGTATCGATGTTTTTCGGAGTGCCAACCATGTATGCCAGGCTCCTGGAATCCGGGGATATCGTTTCACTATCGGGACTTCGCCTCTTAGTATCCGGATCGGCACCCATGAGTATTGAACTGCACGAGCGGCTGAGGACGATACTTGGCGATTTCGTAGTCGAACGTTATGGCATGAGCGAAGCAGCGATGATTTCGTCTAACCCATTTAATGGCATTAGGATACCGAAATCCGTGGGGCGCGCGTTGCCACACATCGAGTTGGACCTCGACCCGGACAACTCAGAGATCTTAGTTAAAGGACCCAATCTTTTTGGTGGTTACCTCGGTGATAGCCGATCAACGGAGGCGAGTTTCGACCCTCAAAGGCGCTTTCGAACGGGGGATTCAGGAGCACTTGACGATTCAGGCTATCTATATATTTCGGGTCGATTGAAAGACCTAATTATTACCGGTGGCTTCAATGTCTATCCACGTGAGGTCGAAGACGTATTGTCAAGGCATTCTGGCGTACGTGACGTGGCGGTAGTCGGGTTTCCATCAGATCATTGGGGGGAAGAGGTGGTCGCATTTGTGGTCGCCGATGGCGTTTCTGAAAAAGAGCTATCTGAGGTATGTGCAATGGAGCTCGTTGGGTACAAGCGGCCCAAGCGAATTCTGTTTTTGGACTCAATACCAAAGAACTCAATGGGCAAAACTCTATATAGGGATCTAAAGGCGGAGCTTTCCTGACCGGAACCCCGTCAGCTACCCTTAAATATTGGTGCCCTTTTCTCCTTGAACGCAGCGGTACCCTCTCTGTAATCCTCCGAGGAATAGCATTTTTCTACCAGCTCCATAAAAGCCGGTTCTTCAGTGGTGCCGTCAGATGCTCTGATCGAGGCTATCCCGATCTTGGTCGCCCTGATAGATAAGGGGGCGTTGACTGCGATGTCGTTAGCGAGACTCGTTAGTTCACTTTCAAAGGAATCGGCTTCTATCACCCTTGAGAGTAAGCCGAATTCAAGTGCATCTGCTGCGGTTATTCTTCTTGCCGTGTACAAAAGGTACTTAGCCGCCTGCTCTCCAACGGCGTTGACTAAGTTGCTCAGGGCATATCCAGGGTAAGCGATTCCCAGCCTTGCCGGTGGTAGGGCAAATCTTGCAGTTGAGTCCGCTATTCGAATGTCGCAGGAAAGTGCAAGGTTAAGTCCCCCGCCCAGGCAATAACCTCGTATTGCAGCTACTGTTGGTTTGGGTGACTTGGAAAGCTGTACCGTTGTCAGCCTAGTTAGTTCGTCAAATTGAGCTGAATTTGCCTCCGTTCTAACTTCAGAGAATTGTGTGATATCTGCGCCAGAGCAGAAGGCTTCGCCGCCCTCTCCTTGGATCACTATTACCTTGGCTGCATTATTTGCGGACAGCTGCTCGATCGTGTCGAGCAGCTGAGTCCACATTTCAAAGCTCATTGCGTTTTTTTTGGCCGGATTGTCGATAAATACATTGGCAATTCCAGCCGGCAAGATTTGGTGGTGGATCCGGCCAGTGGTCATGGGGCCGAACTTACTACGGCGATACCAGCTGGCGGAAGGTCTAAGTCGTCTGACGTTTCTTGCTCCCTAATTGCGTGCTCTTGAAAAAGGCTAGACGGCCACCAGTTGTATTTACCGATGAGTACCACCGCTGAGGGTACCAGTAGTGTTCTGACTAGGAACGTGTCCATCAAGATGCCGAGGGCTAGGCCGAGGCCAATTTCTTGGACTTGGGCGCTGCCTCCTGAACCAGCTGTGCCCAAGACGAAGAAGGTGGCCGCCAGTACGATCCCGGCGGAGGTCACTACCGTGCCAGTAGCGCCGATCGCCGTCCTGACCGCTTCCTTCAGGCCATGATGGTGCGCCTCTTCACGGATTCTGGTCATCACGAGAATGTTGTAGTCCTCGCCCAGGGCTAAGAGGAACAGGAAGAGTAGAAAAGGTAGTACAAAGGTTAGGCCGTGGTCGTGTTTGATCTTGATAAAAACCAAAACGTCGAGACCTAGAGCCGCTAAATAGGAGAGTACGACGCTCACTACTAGATAAAACGGCGCTACGGCGCTCCGAAGTACAATCGCCAGCAATAGGCCAATAATGACTACCACAATTGGGACTATCTTGAAAAGGTCACTGTTTGAGGCGCTCGAAATATCGTATGCCGCCGGGGCCTCGCCGGCCACACCACTTTTAATCGCCCCAAATTGCTGACCTGCCGTGGTGGCGACCGCTCTGATGTGAGGGATGGCGTCGATGGCGGTGTTGCTGGCTGGATCTCCAGCACTCAGGAGGGTGTTGAACAAGACCGTGGTTCCGGCTGGCGTTATGAATTGCGAAAGCGATCGATAACTCTGGTAGAGCGAATTTGGAATATTAGAGTTTGGCGAGGGCGTCACTGGCAGAAGGTGAGGATTGCCAAGACTGGTATACAAAGAGCTGATTTCACTTACGCTAAGTGGCAGGCCGAGCGGATTTAACGGACCAACAAAATGGGTAAAGGCTTTGTTGGTGGATAGTTTCTTTTGAAGTCCAGCTAACTGGGCTAGTTCTTTCTGATTA
>JAKAPB010000409.1 GCA_021823045.1 Actinomycetes bacterium
CAAATCGAACAAAGTCATCGTTCCTAGACGTGGTGAAAAAACCAAACAAAGAGCTGAACAAACCGATACGTCAGATATACGACAGTCGCAAAAACCAGCAGCTTGAAATGCCAGGGCGTCCTTCTCTTTTGTAAAATAACCGCCCCGCAAGATGGGCAGGATCCACCTTCTTTTAGTTCGGAAGTTTCGTGGAATTTAGAGCAATTCTCGCACCAGGGCATGGCTCTAGTCTAAGAGAAACCACCGACTACCAGACATACTGAGTAGCCAGGTCTCACACCGGCGGGACCCCGTGACGTCTCTCCGAAAAAAAACGCTCCTTCTGTCCCGCGGCTCGCATCCGCCTGATCAGCTCATTCCGGAGTTCACCAGGTTCTACCACTGAATCGACTATCAGGTCAGAAGCCAGACGAAGCAGGTCGACATCTTGTTCATATTCCAGCCGCTTCTCCTTGACAAAAAGCTCTCGTTCCTTTTCATCTTCAATGGCTGCTATTTTGTTGGCATACACCGCATTTACCGCTGGTTCCGGACCCATAACGGCAATCTTCGCAGAAGGAAGACAGATCGTAGCGTCAGGCTCAAACGCAGGACCAGACATGGCATACAAACCGGCTCCGTAGGCTTTTCGGAGGATTACGGAGAATTTTGTGACCGTTGCTTCTGAGACGGCGGTGATCATTTTTGCACCATGCCGGATGATTCCACTGCGCTCGACCTCCGACCCAATCATGAATCCTGGAACGTCGGCTAAAAATACCAGAGGGATATTAAATGCATCAGCATTCCAGATGAACCTGGCCGCCTTATCCGCAGAGTCTACGAATAGCACCCCACCTTTGACCATCGGGTTATTTGCGATGATTCCGACAACCTTGCCGTCCAGCCTGGCCCATCCAACGACTAACTCGGGAGCCCAAAGAGGTTTGATTTCGAAGAAAGAGTCCTGGTCAAATATGGAATCGATAATTTTATGAATGGAATAACCTGCCGTAGCCTCCCCGGGGATATCACCTTCTGATAGCTCCCTTGCCGGAGGTCTAGCCACGTCTGCTGGAGGCAATTCCCTGAAAGAGGAGGGGAGATACGAAAGATAATCCCTAGCGGCGTCTAAGGCTTCTTCGTCGGATTGGACCAAATTGTCTCCGCATCCTGAAACAGTCGCGTGCATCCTAGCCCCGCCCATCTCCTCTAAGGAAGTAAACTCGCCAATCACCACCTCGGCCATCCTCGGGGATCCAAGGTACATCGAGGCGTTACCTTCGACCATAAAGACAACGTCACAAAAGGCTGGTATGTAGGCACCGCCGGCAGCCGAGGGGCCAAAAAGGCAACATATCTGCGGAACCTTTCCAGAGAGGCGGACCTGATTATAGAAGATTCTCCCGGCTCCCCTTCGCCCCGGAAAGAGCTGAACTTGATCGGTGATGCGTGCGCCGGCCGAGTCGATTAGGTAGAAAATGGGTACTTCGTGTTTAAGAGCGAGTTCTGTGGTTCTAATGATCTTTTCAACAGTTCTCGCACCCCAAGATCCCGCTTTTACCGTCTGATCGTTCGCTACGATACAAACGGTTCTACCATCGATAGTTGCCGTACCGGTAAGAACTCCGTCTGAAGGGAGTCCCTCGGACATTGCGTTGGCAAGGAGACCATCTTCTACAAAGCTTCCTGGGTCAGTCAGGTACTCGATCCGCTTCCTGGCGTGGAGCTTCTTAGACTTCGCTAGCTTAGAACTACTCGCTAGTGGCCATATTTCTCTAGCAAAATGTGAAGAGTGTTGGATTTCATGTGCAGTCCTATCCCCTTGTACGCCTTCCAGTTGATCTGCCATTCAATTCCACCCTCATCACAGTCAGCATCGCCCGCAACCGAGCCAAATTCCCCAAACAGAACAAGACTAATTCTCTGAACGCTTCCTAACTCGAAACTTGATAGGTGTATTACCTAATCCGAATCTCTCCCTAATTTTTCGCTCCACATATCGAAGATAGGAGGCTTCGATACTTCTGGTAGCAAAGAGGGTAATGGTTGGAGGATCGGTTGCACCTTGGACAGCATAAAGAATCCTCGTGCCCTTTGGTGGGTGCTCGGACTGCGCCTTAGCAAGGCAGAGGTTTAGTTCACGCGTTGGGATCCTCGTCTTGTAGGCCGTTGCGGCTTGACCGATCGCAGTCCAGATTCTCTTGACCCCAGAACCCGACTTCGCCGAGATCCGAAGAAATGGGCTGTAGCTAAGAAACGCCAACTTCTCGGTCGCAAGGTCTCCAATTTCAAGCTTTGCTTCCGTAGAGAGTAAATCCCATTTGTTGAGGACCACTACCGCCGGCGATCCCGCCGCATCAATGCGTTCAGCGAGCCGCTGATCTTGGGCGGTAACCCCCTCTGGGCCGTCAATCACGAGAATACAAAGGTCTGAATCATCGATCGCTTTCAGGGCCCTGACCATTGAGTAGTATTCGGTACCTTCGCCTACCCGTGACTTTCGCCTCATGCCCGCGGTATCAATAAATCTAACCTGGCCAAGGGCGTCGGTTTCGACGATGGTATCAATTGAGTCGGTGGTAGTGCCGGCTAAGTCATGAGTAACGGACCTTTCGTCCCCAATCAACTGATTGAAAAGTGTCGACTTCCCAACGTTTGGGCGACCAACTATAGCAACACGAAGTTCGTCATGGTCGGGTCGATTGGCCAGCCTCTCAACCTGAGGAAGGATCTCATCGAGGTCTGATTCATATGGGGCGTCAATCATGTCGACGACACGATCTAACAGCTCGCCAGAGGAGCGTCCATGCAAGGCACTCAAGGGCATCGGGTCGCCGAGTCCAAATTTGCTAAAAGTCCAGATGTCATTCTCTCGCGTCTGCGAATCGACTTTGTTGGCAACGACAATCGTGGCAACGCCGAGTCTATTTAGCATTCGGGCCACTTGGGAATCCTCGTCGGTGATCCCTACGGTAACGTCGACCACGAAAAGTACCAGATCGGCCTCCTTCGCGGCCTGTTCGGCCTGAGCAGAGACCTTGACGTCGAGTGAGTCACCCGTTGCCAACCATCCCCCCGTATCCACGAGCA
>JAKAPB010000410.1 GCA_021823045.1 Actinomycetes bacterium
GACCGCACCTCACTTGAGCGCCTAGTAGAGAGACTTCTGTCGTGCTCGCTCTCTGGACTATGTCCTGTGGGTTCCACCGGCGAGGGTCCGCTATTAGACAGGGACTCCCGATTCCAAATAACCTCTATCCTTTCATCGCTGATTCCACCAGGTGTCTGGAACATCCCAGCAGTGATTTCAAACACCCTTGGTGACACTTTGGCGGATATAGAGGCCTACGCTGATGCCGGTGCTGACGCCGCACTGATCACTACCCCTTTCTACTATCACCACGGCCCTTCCGCCGTCGCAAAATGGTACGAGAGTGTGGCCGAACGTTCATCGCTTCCGATCCTTCTGTACAACATCCCATCGTTTACCAAGATCGCTATTTCACCGGATATCGTCGCTTCGCTTGCCTGTGACAGCCGTGTAATCGGGATGAAGGATTCGAGCCGCGACCTGGAGTATTTCGAGACCGTTCTCGATGCCACGCGAGGGACGTCGTTCTCTCTCCTTACGGGCAGTGACACCCTGCTCTTGGCAAGCGGAGTTCTCGGAGGTTCTGGGACGATAGCCGCTTCGGTCAATCTTGTTCCCGAAATTGTGACAGCGCTTTGGAATGCCGTTCTCGCCGAAGAGTGGCAGAAAGCCCGAGAGCTGCAATCCAGGTTGATGGTGATTGTAGGTGTTTGCCGCAGGGCGGGTTTTCCAAGCGGGTGGAAAGCCGCTCTTTCCCTTCAGGGACTGTGCTCTGCGCATGCGGCTTTCCCCAACCCAACCTTGTCTGGTTCTGACCTCGAAAGTTTTGCCAACGACCTGGAAGCCGTCGGGGTGATAACCAGGAAAGACATCCAATGGTAGGCATGCCGGCCGATATCGCACTCAAATCACGCGCTTCCCTTGGTGAAGGGCCAATTTGGGATCCAGCCTCGGAGAAGCTTCTGTGGGTCGACATTCCCAGGCGGGAGGTTCATAGGTATGATCCGGTGACCGGCGTTGACGAATCGGATTTAATGTCGTCACAGGTTGGCGTCGCAATTCCGCGTGAGAATGGAGGGCTTCTGATTGCACTGGAGAGGGAATTAGTCCAAAATGACACCTGGGGAGGCGAGGTCAGGACGGTTTCCCGTCCAGCCGACTTCCCTCTAAGCGCTCGCTTCAACGATGGACTGTGCGATCGGCGAGGACGATTTTGGGTCGGTTCTCTCACCGAGGAGAGAACTCCGGGGGCGGCATCTCTATACAGGCTTGATGATGACTTGGAGTTGACGGTAATGCTGGGAGGTGTCACCGTCTCTAACGGACTTGCCTGGAGTCCAGACGGGCGGTCAATGTATTATGTGGACACGCCGACCCTTGGAGTCGACGTGTTTGATTACGATCTGGATTCCGGATTCATATCCAATCGTCGCCGACTGGTCACCATCGAGGACGGCCTTGGGCGTCCCGATGGAATTTGCGTCGATGCCGAGGGCGGATTATGGATATGCCTGATCTTCGGAGGAGCTGTTCATCGGTATAGCCCCAAAGGAGATCTGGACCGTCGGGTCGAGCTTCCCGCAACCAAGGTGACGAGTTGCGAATTTGGAGGTCGAAATCTGGATGTCCTCTATGTCACCTCCGGCACGGTAGGACTGTCAACTCAGGAACTTGCGGAACAGCCGCACGCGGGCAGCCTCTTTTGTTTGTCGCCGGGTGTCACGGGATTGCCGGCTACTCCATTCAGCGGCTGATGAGAGTCATTTCGAAGGTCAAATTATCGGTTAAGAGACCCGTTGTCCGTTACTGCCTGGGGCCGCTGCACATGTTCCGTGTCATTCTGCTCATCAGTGATCTCCGTTATTTGGCGGCTACCAATGACATCGAAGCCACATCTCACCCGGTCTGTAACCCGAATGTTGAGAATCGGTAGTTGAGTGACAAGTATTCAACCGATAACGGTCCAACAAGGAAACGATTTCGGGGCACGAGACTACCCTTCGCGGCCCTCCTACTGGTCACCGCCCTTTTCAGATCAACTCAAAACGCAGTCCAAACGACATTCGGGCCGTTTGGACACATACTTCTAAGGCTGAGCCCCTCAATAGTCAGATTCGGAATCGCCTTGACAGGAGCTGTTGTAGCTTTAGCTAACTTTTGGTTGGTCAAGAGGCTGCACTCTGCTCGCCTTCGACGGTTGGCATTTGTAGGGCTACTGGGGACAAGCATTGCTATCTGCGTAGTTGTTCTCGGTGGCAGTCTTCCCACCCTATCTAATTTCGGCGGTGATCCTTGGCGCATTGGGAGGCTTGTTGATGCCGGTACTAGCCACACTGGCAGGTCAGGTTCCTGGAGTGGCAAGAGATAGGGCCCTCAGTGCGGATACGGTTGCACTGAGCGCAAGCCTGGCGCTCGGACCGTTTCTTGAGTCTCTGGTGCTGCGTGTGAGTAAGGGATCTTTGAGAGTCGCAATTCTGAGCTTCCTTCCGCTTCCATTGGCTGGCGCAGCGCTTCTCCTGTTTATCGTAAAAATGAGACCGCTCGTGCTGAGCCGCAGGATGCCTCTTTTTCAGCCCATATCGGCCAAAACCCGCATCTACGCCAGGCAATTTTGGCGCTACCTCTTTATCAGATCCCGTTCGTAGCTGTCACAAGTTTCGGTACCTTGATCGCCCATTTTGCCTACGGGGTTTCGGCTTGGTGTGCACAGCTATCACTTTCTGTCTTCTTCACTTTTTTCCTGGGAACCCGTTTACTATTGGTGTGGCGGCCCCCTGGCAATCTAGCTGGCCTACTGCTGCGTCTGGCGGCCATTGTCACGCTCTCAGGCATCGTGATGCTTGGATTTGGCCATAGTCTAGTCCTATTGATGGTGGCTTTAGCGGTGTTGGGGATACCTCACGGCTTGGTATACCCTGTTTCGCTTTCGTTGGTGGCTCGGGGCACCATCTCCCCGGATCTCTCGAAAGCCAAATCCGTCTTGTTCGCCGCTGCCAGCTGCGTGTCCTTGGTAATCCCACTGGTATTGGGGGTTTTCGCTACCTACTTGGGCTATCGCGAGATTTTGTTTATAATATTCATTCCGGTCGCCGTGCTGCTATTCAGAA
>JAKAPB010000411.1 GCA_021823045.1 Actinomycetes bacterium
CCGATCTAACTGGTAGATCGATAGCCATGGAGCGGGCGACGAGTCGCCGATCGAGCGGGAAACAATGATGAATTCTGTGGTTTGGTGACCACGGAGGTAAACTTCGTTGTAGTTTCATAACCATGGCGAATGAACTATTCAACTGGCTTTATCGAGACGTCGAGAAGCAGGCAAAAGTCATACTTGAGCCGTCAAACTATAACTACTATCGCTCCGGTGCTGCTCGAGAACAAACCCTAGCGAGGTCGAAGGATTCATGGGCGGGCTATGACTTTGTTCCGAGAATACCAGTTGAGCGAAAAACTATCTCAAGTCGATCACAGTTTTGCTCCGTTGATCTAGCTGCTCCAATTTATGTAGCACCGATGGCTTTTCAGTCTCTTCTAAATGACGGTGCAGAGTCACAGTTTGCGCTTGCTGCCAACTTAGTTAATATTCCGTACTGCCTCTCATCCCGGACTACCACGCCAATTAGCGAAGTGGCCGAGGTCGCTTCTGATGAAGCCGAGCGAAAACGGCTGTTTGGAATGCTTAGCGGATTTCACAAACATATGCTCGAGCATTTTTGGCAGTATGACGAAGCCATCTCAAGCCGTGCGAAACTATTCTTTCAGGTCTATTTTATGGCGGAGCGGGAGGTGACGTTTCAACTTGCAAAAGAGGCTAAATCGAGCGGATTCTCTCTTTTGTTGCTAACCGTGGATACTCCCGTTTTGGGCATGCGTCTCTCGGATTTGAAGATGGGCTTCGCCCCGCCTGAGGGATACGCCGATAAAGTCTATGATCGGTTGGTGGGAGAGGGTAGGCTCCCTGGTTTGAAGAGCGCCGACGGTATTCCATTTCAACCTAAGAGTCGAGACAATGCTTTGAACCAGGACCCAGCTGTAGGACTTGGTGTTTCGAAGATATTAAAGGCTAGAGTCGATCTCCCGGTGGTTGCAAAGGGAGTCATCAGGCAGTCCGATCTCTACGGTGCTCTAGCGGAAGGTGCCGATGGAGTCGTGATTTCAAATCACGGTGGTCGGCAGCTGGACGACACAATTCCTACCGCGGATGCGCTTTGGGGATTCTGGGACAATTTCGAGTCCTCTCGAGTTTCGATTGATGGCGGTATATCAAATGGGGCGGACGTCGTAAAGGCGCTGTGCATGGGAGCAGGTTCGGTAGGTATAGGCCGAAATGCTGCTTGGGCCTTTGCTGTGGGCGGTGCCGTGGGAGTCGCCTCTTATCTTATTGAATTGCGCATCGAGATCGAATATGCGATGACGCTTTTGGGCGCGGCATCGGTTGCCGAATTAGATAGGAGCAGCATAACTAGGAGGTCGAGGCCTTGAAAGCTAAAATCAACTGTTCGATTTCCGGGAAGTGTACCCAGCCGAGACAAGTTCGTAAGTTCAAAAGAACGCTCTAAACTCGAGCGGCTACCTCCAAGTTCGAAAATGTGGGTTCGGGGTCCTAATTCGGACATCCTTGACGTTTAGATTTCCGGCTTCCGGTGGGAACTATTGGGGTAATGCTATTTCGTAGCTTGCGAGGATTATTCGAGCCGATGCCAGCTTTCGCCTTTGGGATTCCATCCGGTTTGTATCTAGAAAATGGAACCTCCACAGACCGGACTTCCGGAGATAATAGGCACACAGCTACCCCATAAATGATGCCTTAGCAGGGGAAATCGACGCGTTTCGAAATTTGAGTCGTGTTACTACGCGATCCCCTGAGCTGGGATTATTCTTAAGGCACCTTTGGTTCGAAGTCCAGGTAACGACCGGGCTCTTTTATCTTGAGGTCCCGAAGTATCTCGGCCTGTTTGGGTGTGATAGCCGTTCGCTGGGAGAATCGTCCATCTTTGGTCTTTATGGTGACAAGGTGCATTCGGTCAAGTTCATTAGCTACGTTGCGCCAGGTATCACCTGTGCCGTTTTCTATCACACGCATAAGTAGTAATCCGAGCCAGCAGAGCTGTATGTGGCTCCTGATTCGGTCCTCTCGATGATGAAAGACCGGACGGAGTCCGAGTGATCCCTTCATGTCCCGCCAGCCTCGCTCTACTTCTAGCAACTGCTTGTAGGCGAGTGCTAGATCACAGGGACTAAGGCTTTGGTCACTTGTGCGTAATAGCCATTTGCCATCGAGCTTGGCCTCCTTTGCGATAGCTAGTTTGTCGATTTGGAACTTGCCGTTATTATCACGACGGACGAGTCGCCAAAGTGCCCCTCTACTACGTAGCTTGCCCGCCAGTTCGTCACGCTTGGACTTGGTCCAGCTGTCGCTGTCTTTGATCTGGGTCTCCAAATATTCAACCAGGTTGTCACGGACTTGTTTATCACGCTTCGCGGCTTCGGGGTTGAAACAGACGACGAAGCGCTGTGATCGTGCACCCTCTTTGACCCTCACCTCTTTGACTTCCAGGTTTCCGGCGACTTTGTGGTAGCGGCCAGGACGGCTAAGTGCCTCTTTAGCCTCACTGGAAGCATTACGGAGCTTCTCTGCTACGACATAGTGACCACCACCGCTTTGAAGATAGGCCCGATTGGCTACCAAATTGAAACCACGATCCGCTACCCATACCACACGGTTACACATCCATCCCGCTAGGTCATCTTTGATTCTGCGGATGATTACCTGGTCTCGGGTATCCCCTGGAAATGTCCAACACCGAACCGGCACCCCTTCGGTAGTGACCGCCATGCCGATCACTACCTGAGGTAGGTCTTCTCTGTGGTCTTTGCTGTGTTTATTGAACCGACGGGTGGCGGCTTCGGATGGTCCCGAGGTGTCGGAATCGGTCTTCTGGTCGCCTTCTGTTTCATTCGCATCTGAGGTGTCAGACTCGACTTCATTAGCGGCCATGTCACATTCGAAGTAGGTAGATGATGTGTCGACGAAGATAATGTCACAGGAGAGGTTCAAGAGATTGGCTGTGGTGGAGAAGATTCCTTCGGCGATCTCGGGCAGAGCAGCAGCTAGCAGAAAGTCCATCGCACCATAGGCAGCCTGATCATCGAAGTCTGGACAGTCGACGAGAGCCACACGCTCTTTTGCCCAACTAACAGCTGCTACC
>JAKAPB010000412.1 GCA_021823045.1 Actinomycetes bacterium
CTGAAAAAATAACACAGTCGGCCGACGGGTCCCTTATCGTACCTGACGAGCCTATCATTCCCTTCATCGAGGGAGACGGAACGGGTGTTGATATCTGGCCAGCCGCAAAGGTTGTCTTTGACGCCGCCGCTAAGAAACACGGAAAGAGTATCACTTGGTTGGAAGTGCTCGCCGGAGAGAAGGCCTTCAAGGAGACGGGAAACTGGCTACCCGACGAAACCATCGACATCTTTAGGTCATATCTGATTGGTATTAAAGGGCCATTGACCACGCCGATAGGCGGTGGCTTCAGGTCGCTCAACGTTGCCCTGCGCCAGATCCTCGATCTGTATGTTTGCTTACGTCCGGTTCGGTGGTTCCAGGGGGTTCCATCTCCCGTCCTGCACCCCGAAAAGGTGGATATGGTGATTTTCCGTGAAAACACCGAGGATGTATATTCGGGACTCGAACTTGAAGCGAATACTCCAGAAGTTAAAAGGCTTATCGAATTTCTCCACGACGAGATTGGCTGGGATATAAGGCCGGATTCTGGAATTGGCGTCAAGCCGGTCTCAAAGGGCGGATCCGAGAGGCTTATTCGCGCTGCCATTAAGTATGCGATCTCCAAGAACCGCAAGTCTGTGACGATGGTGCATAAGGGGAATATCATGAAGTTCACAGAGGGTGCCTTCATGAAGTGGGGATACCAGCTCGTCAAGGATGAGTTCTCTGATAGCGCAGTTGGCTGGGATGATTGTCAAGGAAAGCCGGGGGATAAAGTCCTCGTCAAAGACGCCATCGCCGACATTACTCTCCAGCAGGTACTTACCCGACCGGATGAGTTCGATGTGATCGCAACCATGAACCTCAACGGTGACTACCTTTCTGATGCACTCGCCGCCCAGGTGGGAGGGATTGGAATCGCCCCAGGAGGGAACATTAACTATGTCACCGGCCATGGCATTTTCGAAGCTACCCATGGAACTGCGCCAAAGTATGCCGGCCAGGACAAGGTTAATCCCGGTTCGGTCATCCTTTCTGGCGTGATGATGTTTGAGCATCTCGGCTGGCAAGAAGTAGCCGACGATATCATCAGGGCACTCGAGGCGACCATTGCAGATAAAGTGGTTACTTACGACTTCGCCCGTTTGATGCAGGGCGCCACCGAGGTGAAGTGCTCGGAGTTTGCATCTGCGATCGTCGATAGGCTTTAGTAAAGATATCCAAAACCTTGGTCCCGAGTCCCCCTTATGGGCTCGGGACCAAACAATGAAAGGACAGATTTTTTATGGCAGCTGCCAAATCGCCAATTCGAGTAGCAGTGACTGGAGCGGCCGGCCAGATCGGCTATTCGCTGCTTTTCCGCCTCGCAGCTGGTGAGGTATTTGGTCCCGATCAGCCGATAATTCTACAATTGATTGAGATCGAGCCGGCTCTCAAGGCACTCAACGGTGTCGCAATGGAGCTTGACGACTGTGCTTTTCCCCTTCTGAGTTCGATCGAGATGACCGCCGATCTTAATGTAGGGTTTAACGGGGTTAATTGGGGACTCCTGATCGGGTCGGTTCCCCGTAAGGCGGGGATGGAGCGCAAGGATCTGTTGTCGATTAACGGCGGCATTTTCAAGCCCCAGGGTCAGGCGATCGAGAAGAATGCTGCTTCAGACGTGAGGATTCTAGTGGTCGGTAATCCGTGCAATACAAACTGCGTGATTGCAAGGAGCAATGCACCAGAGGTGCCCGATGACAGATGGTTTGCGATGACCCGACTCGATCAGAATAGGGCAATGACGCAGTTGGCAAAGAAGTCGTCGACGACCGTTACCGACGTCAAGAGGATGGCAATATGGGGCAACCATTCCTCTACCCAATTTCCTGATTTTGAGAACGCCACAATCTCTGGCCGACCCGCTACCGAAGTAATCACCGACAGCGCATGGCTGCAAGGAGAGTTTATCTCTACCGTTCAGAAGCGGGGAGCGGCGATCATTGACGCCAGGGGTGCGTCGTCAGCCGCATCGGCCGCTAACGGAGTCGTGGACTCGGTCCGTTCGGTTATCAACCCTACTCCCGATGGCGACTTTGTCTCCTTGGCGGTCTGCTCTCACGGCGAGTATGGCGTTCCAGAGGGACTACAGTTTGGTTTTCCGATCGTCTCCGATGGAAAGGGCTACACGATTGTCGAAGGAATTTCGCATAGCGATTTTGCCAAGTCAAAAATTCAGCTAACCCAGACGGAGCTAGAAGAGGAACGTGCCGACGTGGCCCACTTGATACCAGGTGGGATCTAACTAGCCCTGCAATTGGCCAATCTGCCACTTAGTCAGACCTAGGCTGCATGCCTCGCCGGATCGATCAAAACGGTCCGACGAGGCATTTAATGGCCCACAGTAACTCCACTAATACTTAGTGTCTACTTCTAGGCTTTGGGTCCTGGTCCTAATGTTGCTTTTAGACCGCCGTGGTCTGTTTAGACCGCCCTAGGTCTGGAAGGGTGTCGGCCCAATTTGGTCCTAGGAGCGAAAGACCACACTTTTCTAGGTAGGAAATCTTGGCCTCTATCGCTTTACGCCAAAGCGCCAGGTCATTTTCGAAGTGAACCCTGTCGCCGTCTTCGAAGGCGTGCTCCACTTCATTGAATGCTGCGTCTTCCTGGTCGAGGAGCTCGCGATAGCGGGCTAATACGTGGTCGTCGATCACCCCATCAGTTGTCATTGCAACCCCCTATAACTACTAGGCACTCCAGTAGATTAAATCTAAGCTACTCGTTTTTGCTGGGAATTATCTTGAAATTTGCCCTTTCAATCTGTTTGATGTTTCATGGCTTTGGGACGCCTCGTTACCAGAATGGGGTGTGGGGCGTAATGCCCCTGGCTTTAGCCATGGGGATGTAGAGCCCCACCAGGGCGAAGCCCTGAGACCTGCGCTCAAACGTTGCGCTGATTAGCCACGTACTGCTTGATGATCTCTAACGGGGCACCGCCGAAAGTAGCGACAACTTACCTGATAACTGGGGAGTATGAGTTTGTCCGACAGCGCCAGCGAGTCTGTGAAAAAGACGTGGAAACCAAAT
>JAKAPB010000413.1 GCA_021823045.1 Actinomycetes bacterium
CGCGCGGTGTTAAGGAGGACGCCAGCCGACCAGAAGCCTGAGGACCAGGCTGACATCATCGAGCTGAGCGGAATTCAACTAGACCTCGCACGTCACGAGGTCCATGTAAGAGGCGAACTCGTCAGGCTCCCGCTAAAGGAGTTCGAGTTGCTAGAGCTTTTGATGTCAAATCCGGCCAGAGTGCTGACTAGGGATACGATCATCGATCGGATCTGGGGGGCTTACTATGGCGGCGACACTAAAACCCTAGACGTCCATATTAAAAGGCTCCGGTCCAGGATTGAACAGGATCCTTCAAATCCAACGACGATCACCACGGTGAGGGGTCTAGGCTACCGATTTGAAGTAGCCCGATAGGAGTAGGCGGTTGGACAAGGAGCGACTGGATAATGATCGCCTAGCCGATGCTTTAGCGATCCTCAAGAAAAATGGTGGCCGAATCACGCCTGCGAGGCGAGCAGTGATCCAAATCCTTATCTCCGAGTCCACGCACCTAAGCGCTGAAGACCTCGCCAAGAGGATCCAGCACCGTCTCCCAGATGTCCACATCTCCACCGTCTATAGAACTCTCGAGGCGCTAGAGGCCGTTGGGGTCGTAGATCACGTCCACCTAGGCCACGGCAGGGCGATATATCATCTATCTTCCGACATCCACCAGCACCTCGTCTGCGAGGTCTGCTCGTCGGTAACCGAGGTACCAGAATCTTTCTTCGCCACGCTCAAAGGTGTATTACAAGAGACATTCGGATTCACGATGAGGGCTCATCACTTTGCAGTAATCGGGCGATGTCGGAACTGTGCCACAGATGAAAAGCCAAAAATCTACCAGCCGACCAAGGCCTTATCAGATACAAAATAAGGGCCGGGACCAAATACTGCCCCGGCCAAACAAATTTCTTCTACTACCCCTTAAAGGTCACGATAGTCAGGGTCCCGTAGATGAACATAATGATCGCTAGACCGTAGACAATCGACTTAACTACCACCCTCTTAGCTGGCTTTCTGATGTAGTCGTCCATGATGAAACGCAGCCCATTCGAACCATGCAGCAGGCCTAGGGCCAACAAGAGCCAGTCAAACAGTCTCCAGATTGGATTGTTCCACCTCTTTGCGACAAAGGCGACATTCGTTGCGGTTACATCGTTCAAGATGTGCATGATAAAAAAGTGGAACAGTGCCAAGAAGAACAGTACCAGTCCCGATATCCTCATGAAATACCATGACCAGGTTTCAAAGTTCTGGCGTGGTTTCCTAGTAGAGGTCCTGGAGTCGCTGGACTTCTGCGCGAGCGAACGAATTGCCATTAGTGTGTACTCCCCGTAAAGAAGGGCCTAAGGATAATTACTCCACCTATGACCGTCAGCAAAATGCTCAGTGAGAACATGAAATAAAAAAGTTGCTTTTCATTCTTGATCGCTCCAGGAAAGAAATCGATCATGATTACTCTCAGCCCGTTTAGCGCGTGATAGGTGAGTCCAAAGAGCAGCCCCACCTCGAACAGCCGCAAAAAGACATTCCCATAGAGCCGGTGAATAGCGTCATAGATATGAGGGGAATTGATCGTCGAGATGTCCACCACGTGCAAAAGGATGAACATGAAGACCAAAAAACCCGTGATCCGATGCAGAACGAACGCCCACTGGCCGGTCTTGCCTTTGTAAATCGTCGCCGACTTAGGACTCATTTGCTCCTCCTAACCCAACGATTTCCCCACATTGTCGTGGAGATGACGAACGCTGCAAACCCAATAACGACGACAGTGATGACGCCGAGAGCTATCGAAAATAAGACTTGAGAAGTGCCCACGACAAAAAAGCTACCGCGAAAGGTGGCCCTAAGGCCAATCGAGGTGTGCAAAATCTTTATCAGCGCACTTCAGGCGATTAATTCCCGAATTCGCAATCCTCTGCTCCAAGTGCCATTAAATGAGCCTCGAGGTCTTTGGGTCTATTGTCGTCTTTCCACCCAAGTACGGTGCCAGCACCTGTGGCAGCACGACCGAGCCGTCTTGCTGTCTACCTATCTCGACGAGAATCGCCCATATCCTCGCCCAAGCCAATGCTGAGCCGTTGAGTGTATGGCAAAACTCGACACCCGAGCCGTCGGCTTTCCGGTAGCGCAGGTTCGCCCTCCTGGCTTGATAGTCGCCGAACCAGGAGACCGAAGAGACCTCGAGCCACTTGTCGGTACCGGGACTGTAAGCCTCGAGGTCGAAGGTCCTCTTGGATGAGTTGCCGAGATCCCCGGTACAAAGATCAACAACTCGGTAGGTAATTTCTAGCAATCTAAGCAGTTCCTCGGCCTTTGCCAAGAGCTCTTGATGAAGACCTTGGGCCTGATCGGCCGTAGCGTAAGCGAGTATTTCGACCTTGTCGAACTCATGGAGCCGCAGAAGCCCCCTAGTATCCCTGCCCGCCGAGCCGGCCTCACGACGAAAGCACGAAGTAAAAGCGGTCAGCCGCTTTGGCAAGAATGACTCTTCGACTATCTCATCTCGATACATCGAGGTCAGTGGGACTTCTGCGGTTGGAATAGCCCAAAGCGAGTCGCGCTCTAGGTGGTAGGCGTCGTCTGCGAACTTCGGCAGATGTCCGGTCGAGACCATGGTCTCGGTCCTAACCATCGTCGGTGGCCTAACCTCCTCGTAGGGGTGGCCGGTTGATTCGTCGCCATGGATGTCCAAAGCAAAGGAGGTCAAGGCCCGGATCAACCTAGACCCAGGACCCCTGAACATTGGAAACATCGCTCCAGATAGCTTCGCAGCCCGCTCCAGGTCCAAAATCCCGAGTTCGGTGCCGATCTCCCAGTGTGGGACCCTTGTAGAGTCCGGAAAGTCTGGAAGAACAAAATCCCCCGGAAGGACCTCCCCTAAGTTCTTGTGCCAGTACTTAATCGGTACGTTATCCTGATCGGATTCCCCGTCGGGAACGTGAGCGTCGGGAATGTTTGGTATGTATAACAACAGCTCTTTGCGCCTGTTCTCAACCAAGGTGCACGCCTCTTCCAAGACTCCCAGCCGGTCACCGAGTTCCTTGGCCCGTTGTCTTAGT
>JAKAPB010000414.1 GCA_021823045.1 Actinomycetes bacterium
CAGGAGCAAGTTCTAAACCGGTGAGGATTATGAAGACATTCGTGACCAAGCAGTCTGACGCTGTTGCGGACCGCAAGTGGTATGTAGTAGACGCCGAAGGGATGGTGTTGGGGAGACTCGCCACCGAAGTGGCGCACATTATCAGGGGCAAACATAAGGCTATCTTTGCCCCCTACCTAGACGCGGGCGACCACGTGATTGTGATTAACGCAGACAAAATAGTGCTGACGTCTAATAAGGCCGATCGTAAGTTCGCCTACCACCACACGGGCTATCCGGGTCACCTGCGGGCCGCCCTCTATAGGGACCTCCTCAAGGATAAGCCAGAGTTCGTGATTGAAAAAGCGGTCAAGGGGATGTTGCCCCATGGTCCGCTAGGGCGACAGATGGCTAAGAAGCTCAAGGTCTATTCGGGGCCAGACCATCCCCACCAGGCACAGCAACCGGTTTTACGCACCCTTGGCACAGCGCCCAAGAGTGCTTGAGTTTTTTGATCCGAGAGGTTTTTGAATAAATGACTAAGACAACCATTCAATCCACTGGAAGGCGTAAGCAAGCCATTGCTAGGGTGAGGCTTTCCGCAGGCGAAGGTAATATCACCGTCAACAACAGACCCTTTGCCAGTTATATAACTTCTCTTGCCCAGCAGACGATGGCCACCGAGCCACTGCGAGTGGCGCAGGTTGCTTCTGAATACGACCTTTCAATTACCGTGGATGGCGGCGGAATGGCCGGGCAGGCCGGTGCTATTCGGCTCGGAATTGCTCGGGCTCTGATCGAGGCGGATCCCGAACTCAGGGGTATTCTCAAGAAGGCTGGCTTTCTGACCCGGGATGCCCGAGAGAAGGAGTCCAAGAAGTACGGCCTCAAGAAGGCCCGGAAGGCCCCTCAATTCTCTAAGCGTTAGTTTCTTGCTCCGTTTTGGAACAGATGGAATTCGAGGCAGGGCCAACGAGACCTTAACGGTTTCGCTGGCCCTAGCTTTAGGCGTGGGCGTCGGAGAGGTTCTTGGCGCCGACCGAGTGATAATCGGTCGGGATACGAGAGAGTCGGGACCTATGCTCGTCGCCGGTGTTGCGGCGGGTCTTATGAGCGTTGGTGTCGACGTCGTCGACCTAGGAGTGGCGCCGACCGGGGCGATAGCGTTCGCTTCCTCCATCTATCGACTTCCTGCAGTCGTAGTATCTGCTTCGCATAATCCTTACTTTGATAACGGACTCAAGGTCTTCGCCGCCGGCGGGAGGAAGCTGTCAGAGGATGATCAGCGCTCCGTGGAGGACGCTATTGAGGCCTTTATCCACTTAGAGCAGCCAAAGGCAAATTCGCCGATAGGCACGCTAAGCGTTGAAGATATTTCCTCGCATTATCGACAACATATTTTGGCTTCGATCGGGACAAACGAGGATCGGAGCGATCTTCGGGTGGTCCTCGATCTGGCCAATGGAGCGGCGACGTCGGTGGCCAGAGGGCTATTTGAGGAACTCGGGGTGCGGGTTGTCGGTATCTTATCCGACACCCCTTCGGGAAGAAATATCAACGAAAACTGTGGTTCGACCAATATCGAGCCCCTGCGTAGGGCGGTATTGCAGTCGAGGGCTGACGTCGGCCTCGCTTTCGATGGCGATGCCGATCGTGTGATTGCGGTGAGTGAAACCGGTGAGGTGGTCGACGGAGACCAGTTGATGGCCATGTTCGTGCCGGACCTCATCGATGGCGGAAGACTCAAAGGTGGTGGGATTGCAGCCACCGTGATGAGCAACCTCGGCCTTCATCGGGCGATGGAAGGCCTGGGGGTATCCATGATCGTCACTCCTGTCGGTGATCGCTTTGTGCTCGACGCCATGGAGGCCAACGGGCTGTGCCTGGGGGGCGAACAGTCTGGCCATATCATCTTCTCTGACTATGCGACTACCGGCGACGGCCTACTGACGGGTTCGATGTTATTGGACCTCCTTGCTAGATCCGATTCGAAGCTATCAACCATCTCGCAAAATGCGATGACAAAGTACCCACAAGTTCTGATTTCGGTAACCGTTCGAGACCCCCAGAGGGCATCGTCCACCGATCGCGTATGCGAGGCCATTGAGAGGGCGAAGGATATTTTGGGAGATAGTGGGAGGATCCTGCTGCGCGCCTCAGGTACCGAACCTGTGGTTAGGGTCATGGTGGAAGCGGAGTCTCAGGACCTAGCTCAAAGCATCGCTCAGTCAATCGCCGATTCCATCGAGGAGTAGGTAGACCTAGCTAGTGCCAATTGGATGCAATTGGATTCAATGGGATAGTTGGTACATTTGGCCTAAGCTCTAACCTATGTGCGGGATTATTGGGGTTAGTGGGGTCCGTGACGCCCCTGAAGTGATCGTTGAGGCGCTTAGGCGGCTTGAATACCGAGGCTACGATTCGGCTGGGATGGCAATCTATCAGGATGGATCGTTCAAAAGGGTGAGAGAGGCCACCGGCACGCACTCGGTGGAACTCCTCGCAAAGCATGTCAAAGATTTCCAAGGCTCGGAGTCGGTTTCTGGAGTGGGTCACAATCGGTGGGCCACCCACGGCAAGCCCTCGCAGGAGAATGCGCATCCGCAGTTTGACTGCTCCGGTCGGGTAGCCGTCGTTCATAACGGGATAGTAGAGAATTTCGCAGAGCTCAAAGACGAGCTCCTGAGCCAGGGTCATCTGTTTACTTCAGACACCGACACCGAGGTAATTGCGCACCTTTTAGAGGTGGCTTTAGGCGGTACAGACCGTATCGACGATGCGTTGGCGGAAGTATTTTCCAAGTTGCGGGGGGCGATGGCTATCGTTGCGATGGAGACCTCTCGACCGACCCTCCTGGCGTGTGTGAGAAGGACGAGTCCGCTGATAATCGCTACCAATGGTGACGAGGGTTTTATCGCCTCAGATATCCCAGCGATACTTGGCCGGGCAAAACACTACTACCAGATCGACGACGCAGTCGTCGCGAGCGTAGAGCTCGGTGAAGTCAGGGCGTTCAAGTTGGACCATACTGAGGTTGAACCTAGAGAGTTCGTCGTCACCTGGGACTTGA
>JAKAPB010000415.1 GCA_021823045.1 Actinomycetes bacterium
GGGGCTAGCGGTTTCGTCCGAATACACCTGGGAAGCGTCGATCAAGGCTCATTTGGCCGTCTATCGTTTGGCGGCGGAGAGAAATTAGTGCTTAGAGGGATCGAATGAAGTCGCTGATAACTGGTATGAACGGATTCGTGGGCGGTTGGCTCAAAGAGCACCTAGTGGCTGAGGGGGATTCGGTCATCGGCCTTCCAGAAGGTCTCGACATTTGTGACCGGAAGGGAATCATAGATTTTATGAGATCCGTAGAGGTCGATTGGCTATTCCACTTGGCGGCCCTGACCCACGTCGGCCAGAGCTGGCATGACCCAGAGGCTTTCTTCCGGGTGAACGTTATTGGGACCCAGAACGTCACCGAGGCGCTTGCGGAGTCTAACCCTAATGCCAAGATGATCTATATCTCCTCATCCGAGGTCTACGGTCAGAGCTTGATGGGGGAGAGTTCCCAAAACTATCTTCCGATCAATGAGACTACTTCGATCCGTCCGGTTACTCCCTATGCGGCTAGCAAAGTCGCCGCAGAATTCGTCGCCCTTCAGGGGGCATTTGGGAGGGGACTCGATGTCGTGATCGCACGCCCCTTTAACCACGTCGGGCCCGGCCAAGGGGAACAGTTCGTCGTTTCGGGTCTGGCTAAGCGAATCGTGGCGGCTCAAATTGAGGGACTCGACTCTATTCCCGTTGGAAACCTGGACTCTGAGAGGGACTTTACCGACGTAAGGGACGTAGTTAGGGCTTATCGGTCTTTGGCGGTCGCTGGCGATAGCGCCGAGGCGTATAACGTCTGCTCGGGGAGGGCGATTTCAATAGCCGAGATTGCCCAGGACCTGATACGTCTAGCGGGAGGGAAGGTTTTACTCAGGCAAGATCCCTCGTTGATGAGGGCCGTCGAGGTCAAGACGAGCATCGGAGACAGCAGCAAGATTGCCGCTGCCACAGATTGGTCGCCGACTATTTCGATCGATCAGACCCTAACGGAAATCCTAGGATTTTGGCGAGATCGGTTACGGGAGATATAGCCCCTTTGGTGCACGCCTTGGTCGCCTTATTGACAAATCCGAGGCCAAGCACCAAGCTCCCAACTGCAATGTTTATCAGCTTGTCTAGCTCATCGGGGATCAAGTGGTTCGAATTGGCCATATCCGGAATACTAGTGCGCCAAGAAGTGGAATTTGGTTAACCTCCGCAGGCTTCGAAGTGGGTTTTGGGCAATCATCCCAGATCAACGGGCATTTGTACTACCGGTTCTTTATTGCGGTTATTTCTACTAATCGACAAAGCTTTCTGCCGTGGTAGCCTTTGTAACCTGATGCTTCAAGCTCCGTTAGTTGTCACGGTTGTAGTGGCTCATGACCCAGGGGAGTGGTTTGATGAGTGCCTAGTATCACTGGCGCACTCTAACTACCCGAATCTCGAATTCATAGTCGTGGACAATGCGAGCACGCATCCATTGAATGAGAGGGTCGAAAGCTATCTGCCGGCCGCCAAGTTGGTTCGAATAGAGAAGGACGAAGGCTTCGCCAAGGCCTGTAACTTTGCCGTCCGTGAGGTCACTGGAGCAACCCACCTCGTCTTCTGTCACGACGACATCGCCCTTGCTCCGGACGCAGTCACCGAGATGATGGAGGTTGCATACGCCGAAAACGCCGGAATAGTCACCCCAAAGATCGTGGTTTGGGATTCGCCTAGGCAGATACTCCAGCTGGGCCTCGATTTGGATAAGACCGGGGCGGTTGCGGCGAGGGTGGACGTTGGCGACCTTGACCAGGCGCAGTACGACCAGGTTGAGGAGGTATTTGTCGCCCCCGGAGGGTGTTTTTTGATCCGCCAGGACCTCTTCGAAGCGATGGAAGGATTCGACGAAAAGATAAGGATCTTCTACGAAGACGTAGACCTATCGTGGAGGGCTCATCTACTCGGAGCACGGGTAGTGACCGCTCCGTCGGCAAAGGTTCGACACCTCCTCGTCGCATCGCATACCCCGCACTTGCCTAGGCGGAGGCGCTCCGGGCGCTTTTCCAGCGGGCGAAGCGGGATGGTTCATTCCCAGAGGGTCTACTACGCTCGCAAAAATCAGCTCAGGGTTTTGCTTAAAGACGCAAACCCGAAACAGCGCAAAGGCCTTCTATTTCGATTCCTGATCCTGTCACTGGTCGAGGCGACCTTCTTTTTGCTCACCGGGAGGCCAAAGTTAGCGGCGTCGGTCATCGCTGCGATTACTTGGAATTTTCGGCTCCGCTCTGACATAAAGACCAGACGCCGTGAACTGGTGTCCAAGAGTATTTCCAGCGACCTATACCAGGTAAATTTCATCTCAGGAAGTGCCCGACTTGCGGCCTATTTTACATCCCGCCGGGCGATCAAAAGGCTCGAGAAATCACTTCATTCAAAGTCCCTACCCGAGACTAAAATGGAGACTCCACACAAGCCCGACCTAGTCCAGCAGGAATCGCATCGTCTCTACAATAGGGCCTTGTCGAGGGTAGCGTCGGCTTTCGTTTGGGTTGTTGCCATAGCATTCTTAATTGGCACCCGTTCGCTACTTTTTGGGCACATCCCTCTACTCGGATCGATGGCACCGATACCCTCACCAGGTTATCTCTTCTCGCACTACTTCTCCTCGAGCTACCCTACGGTACTTTTTGGTCACCAACCCGCCCCAACTAGCTGGTTGCTCCTAGGGGTATTGGACCTCTTAGTTCTCGGTGACGGTACTCTCGGGCTGCACCTAATCATCTTCTTGTCACCATGGGTCGGTGCACTGGGTATCTATAAGTTCGTTGCCATCCGGAGGGGCCGGGATTCGGCCAAGATTGCAGCCGGGATCTTCCTTGCCCTCCCCCTTTTCCATCAGGCGCTTCTGAACTCTTCGCTGACCACCGTGGAGGCGTTGGCTATCACTCCCTGGGTCTATTTCATGCTAGTTCGTGCCAGAAGTACGATGACTAATTCACGACGTCAGATGCGGCGGGCTCATTTAGCGGCTGGTCTCATACTCGCAATAGCTGGAGCAATCTCACCATCTCAGATCGGAA
>JAKAPB010000416.1 GCA_021823045.1 Actinomycetes bacterium
TGAATGGATCCGGAGCCGTATCGAGTTATGACGGTAGTAACTTTGCACGAGATGGCGTCATATGTGTGACAATAAATTACCGTCTAGGTGCGGATGGATTTCTGTTTTTGGACGACGGGATATCCAACTTAGGGATCCTGGACCAGCTCGAGGCGCTTAGCTGGGTCCAAGACAACATCTCTGCCTTCGGTGGTGACCCAGCGAAGGTTACCATAGCTGGCGAATCTGCCGGGGCGATGAGTGTGGGGACACTTCTTTCGCTCGATGCCGCAAAGGGCCTCTTCAGGGGGGCGATTTTAGAAAGTGGGGCTGCTCATCACTACTTGAGCGCCGGAACCGCCAAGAAGGTGGCGGGATATCTGGCAGAGGCACTTGGTATCGAGCCTATACGTGACCAGTTCAGGGCGGTTGAAGTTGATCGACTTGTTGAGGCTACATCAGTTTTGGCATCGGAGCCCCAGGCGAAGCCCGACCCCGCTAAGTGGGGTGAAGTAACCTTGAATTTGATGATCTTTGAGCCAACGGTGGACGGCAAAGTGCTGAAGGCACCTCCTATCGACTCGATTAGGGAGGGGACGGGAGGGGACGTCTCCGTTTTGATCGGGACGAATAGAGAGGAATTCAATTTTTTCACCGTCCCCACTGGCCTCTACGACTCAATCAACTCTGCGGTGGTTTCCTTCGCTGCGATGGCCTTTGGCTTAGACGCCGAAAAACTCGCTGTATATCAGAGGCTCTTGTCAGAGGATCCCCAGGGAGAAGTTTTTTCCCAGATTGCTGGCGATTGGTTTTTCAGGATTCCCGCTATCAGGTTGGCTGAGGCGCGCCAAGGTGCAAAAGCTGGCACGTATCTCTATGAGTTCCGCTGGCGGTCACCAATGTTTGAAGGGCGCCTCGGGTCATGTCACGCAATAGAACTCCCCTTCGTTTTTGATACCCTTGGCGTGACAACAGAAGCAATTGACAGTGCATTCGTGGAGGGACCCCAAGAGCTTGCCGAGGAGATGCACTCGGCTTGGGTGGCATTTGTCAAGACCCTCGATCCGGGCTGGGATAGCTATTCGCCGGAGCATCGAGCGGTTCGCTTATTTGGCGATGAATCCCGGGTTGAGGTAGACCCACGCGGCGAGACTCGAGAGGTCTGGAAAGGCGTTCGGTGATCTTTGCGAACCGGCGAAGTGGGTTCTAAAGGTCGAGAAAATGTGGTGCTGGGAGTGAAGGGCTCGCCTTTGAACAACGTATCAGCCCTACCAAGTTGACCGAAAGGGCTTCTTTAGTTATCCGATGGGCATTTTAGATCGATTCACGACTCCAACTATTAGTCTCAAGCATTCTGCTACTCGGCGGTGAGCTGATAGGGTATTAGTTGTATAGCGCATCCAATTTACCGATTTGGACCAGCCTTGTTCGACGACTCGTGGGTTGTGCTCATGGGTTACACCTATAGGAAAGTGGCTTTCGATTAAAGCCTTTGGCGATTGGTTCTACCCCGACTGGGTAGACAGAAACATTAAATTGATCTGGCTCGCAAGGCTGGCGATGAGCGCTGCGAGGTCATTGGCGGGAGTAATTGTCCCCATATATCTCGCCTTGCTCGGTTTCGATGCGACCAGGCTCGGCGAACTTTTCGTTTTGGTGGGAATAGTTTCGGCCTTGATGTCTTCGCTTGTTGGGTACCTTTCTGACAAGATAGGCAACAAGTTTGCACTGGTAGTTTTCCCACTACTTGCGGCAATGGCGGCGATCTATTACGCCTTTTTCTCGCACATCGTCGGCCTTTACATATTTGCCGCTCTCGGTTCTTTCGGGAGGGGTGCGGGTGCCGGTGGCGGAATGGTCGGGCCATACCAACCAGCTGAGAGTTCATTTTTGACCCAAGGTGTACCGGCCAAGTTCCGTAACGACGTGTTTGGACGAATTTCCCTGATGTCGACACTTGGGGCCCTGCTCGGGGCTTTATTAGCGGTATTTGCCCCGGGGGGACACCTGAAAGCTACCGACCTAAGCGCCGCCTTTAGATTCTCGATGCTGCTTATTGCCGGATTGTCCATCTGCGCTTCACTACTGGCACTTGGAATCAGGGAGAAGTCTGAGTCGGCTAAGCTCCGCAGGGCCCGCTCCGACGGAGGCTTCTGGCCGAAGAGGTCGATGAAACTTCTCTTCAGGTTCTGGGCCACAAACTCCCTAAATGGCATTGCGGTTGGAATGTTCGGGCCATTCATCACCTACTGGTTCTTCAAACGATTTGGGGCGGGTCCGGCAAAAATTGGTTTTCTTTACGCGATTGTGAACTTAGCTTCTCTAAGTTCAGCGATATCTGCTGCTCCGCTTGCGCGACGCTTCGGTATCGTGAAAGCCAGCACCTTTTTGCGCTTTGCCCAGAGCATTCTGCTTTTCCCGCTCGCCCTGGCGCCGAATTTTATCGTTGCTTCTGCGATCTATTTGATCAGGATGCTCGCGCAGAGGGCGGCATTGCCGCTGCGTCAGTCCTTCGCAGTGGCGATGGCGCACCCCGATGAACGGGCTAGGGTGGCGGCCCTTTCTAACCTCCCCAGCCAGGTATTTTCTGCTGCCTCACCTTCCCTGAGCGGCTGGATGTTTGATAATCTATCCCTTAGCATTCCCTTCGAAATCGGTGGTCTGCTGCAACTGCTCAGTGGCTTGTTGTATTATCACTTTTTCAAAGCCACCAGACCCGAAGAGGAGCTCGACGAATCGGGCTAGCTGTATAGGCATTCGGCCACGAGTAGACCTGCAATTCAGTAGACCTGCAAGATAACGGTGAGGTGTGCGTTGTCACCGTAAGGACGGGTGCAACCGCCACTCTCCTTGTCCCGCCTGAGACCAACTGAGGTGGTAACGAGGCGGATGATGGCTCTATGTTGGCCATTGCGGTGAGGTTCAAGGGGCGACTTGGAACTCTCCATTGCTATGGGTCGTGTTAGCTGCGGTTTCGTGAAGTATAACTATGATTTGGGCCGGGGATTCTGGAGGCACGAATTACATATCGGATGGCTCAGATTCCCAGGAGCCCC
>JAKAPB010000417.1 GCA_021823045.1 Actinomycetes bacterium
CGTTCGAGCGTGACCCCTTCGCGGGCGCCTTTCGGTTGGCACCCGATGGACGCCTTTGAGAGGACTTGGATTGCGTCGAACTCAAGTTACCCAACCTTCCTAAATTTTTCGAGGTATTTGAAAAAAATCTGACTCAGACCATTAACATCAGGGCAATCTGAGCCGATGCTGAGACTATGGAAAAGTATCGCATAAATTACCGTTGATGCTATTAGCAGAACATCTTAATGGTCTGAGGCATTGCGTCGACATGGATACTGTTTGGCAGAGTTTTACTTTAAGTTCGCAAATGAGGTTAACATCCTCTAAATTGGCTTAGCGGGGTAGCGATGGAGAGGGTCCAGACGAGAATTGAAGTTAGCAAGTGACTAGAGCGGCGGGAGAGCTGGACCCACGTACTGTAAGGATTGGTGGATCAGAGGTACACTACGGTGACTCCCCACCTGCCGGCGGTACGGTACTACTATTGTGCGGGATAGGGCTTACCTACCGCGCTTACCCAAAGCTGATCAGCAGGCTGAGGCAGGCCGGGTTCAGGGTTGTCTCACCACATATCCCAGATCTAGCAAAAGTGGTCGACAGGGCTGACCTCGGTGTCAGCCTCAAGACGATCGGCGTGATTACCGCCAGATTTGCAGAGGCCGTCGAAGTCGAGGAACCACTCTTCACCATTGGTCACTCAATGGGTGGCGGAATAGCTTCCGAAATGATTGCGAGCTGCCCAGAGCGTTTTTTCGGTATGATCTTGATCAACTCCATCGGTCCTTCTGATGATCGGGAAAAGGCTCGGACAACACTCGATTGGGCCCTGTCATTCCCATCGGATTTGATGATGACCCGTGACCTATTGGGGACGGTCTCCTCGGTGACCGGAGACGTCTTCCGGGCCCTTGGGAGCGACTCTCAACATCTGATGTCGCTAGCTAACGCAGCACAAAGGGCGGACATCTCCTTGGCGCTAAAAAGCGTAAGGGAAGCAAAGATACCGTCTTATGTCATACATTCGGATAACGACCGAGTCATAAGGTTCAGGTCTTACAAGAAGACCGTCGAAATACTTGGTTGCGATTCTGAAGTGGTACAAGGGGCCCATGGTTGGGTTCTCACCGATGCACGGAGCATCGATTCTTCGATTATGCCAAAGCTGCTCGAAATGAGGGAGATCGCATACCGTCAGCAAGGTCCTTTCGGCTCTTTGTTAAAAGAGGATGTCGTCTAGGACTAAGGTATTTCGCATACTCTGGCTGGCCGGTATTGGTCGTTAGCGAGTTCGAAAATAATGACCAGTCCAGTCAGAATAAACAGGACTCCGCTGCTCGACTTCTGCGAGCTTTGGAGTCCTATCAAAGCGGATTAAAATTCAGCTGGGCAGCCAGCCAAACCGATGCAATTTAGCCACCGGTGAGGCATATTTGCAAACAGATCAACCTTCGCTCTGTGGCAAACCTGCAAACTCTTCAACCAGCCGCTTAGCTTCGCTGTCGCGGTGTTGGATCGCGGGGGACTTCATAAAGTATGCCGAGGGACCTTCGAGCGGCCCACCGATTCCGCGATCCAGAGCAATCTTCGCGCACCTAAGGGCGTCGATTATTACACCTGCGGAGTTCGGCGAGTCCCAGACCTCCAGCTTTAGCTCCACGTTTAGTGGCACGTCGCCAAAATTGCGACCTTCAAGTCGAATGTAGGCCCACTTACGATCTTCCAACCATGGAACGTGATCCGAAGGGCCGATGTGCACGTTGGACTCTTCGATATGGTGGTCAATCTGCGAGGTAACGGACTGCGTCTTAGAGATCTTCTTGGACTCCAATCGCTCGCGCTCGAGCATATTTTTAAAGTCCATATTTCCACCAACGTTCAGTTGGTACGTCCTATCGAGGACCAAGCCCCTATCTTCGAACAACCTTGCGAGCATTCGATGCACGATGGTAGCCCCAACCTGACTTTTTATATCATCTCCGACTATTGGAACGTTAGCGTCTGCAAATTTCTTCGCCCAGACCGGATCGGATGCAATAAACACCGGAATCGCATTTACAAAGGCGACATTGGCGTCGATAGCGGCTTGTGCGTAGAACTTTTGCGCCTGCTCTGAGCCAACCGGAAGGTAGGAGACAAGAACCTCTGCCCCGGACTCCTTCAAAGCCTTTACCACGTCGACCGGTTCGGCTGGAGACTCATCTACTACCTGCCGATAATACTTTCCCAGACCGTCGAGAGTAGGTCCGCGGAGGACCTCCACTCCAAGGTCACCCACCTCCTGGAACTTGATCGTATTATTCTTCGAAAGGTAGATTGCCTTGCCTAGATCCTGTCCGACCTTGACGGCATCCACGTCAAAAGCACAGACGAAATCGATGTCGCCAACGTGATAGTCGCCGAGGACAACGTGCATTAGTCCAGGTACCGACTCCGACGGATCGGCATTTCGGTAGTACTCGACACCTTGCACCAAGGAGCTCGAGCAGTTGCCGACTCCTGCGATTGCCACCTTTACCTTTGACATCTAATTATCTCCTTATTCCATTAAATTGCTTGTTCTAAAGTTGCTTGTTCTAAAACCTTGCGCTGGTTAAATCTCGAACGACTTTGCTCCGCCAGAGCTCATCCCCCAGTTAATAGTCCCTTGTCAAAAGGCCTATCCAGCAAGTTCGACCTCGCTTGGAGATCTGCGGACTCCTCATTGGAAACGAGGTCGCTAAGCCAGGTCAGCTCGCCTTGAAGCCTGCTCTCCATCCCTTCGAGCGCCAAGTTTTCGAACTCTTCGCTGGTAGCTTTTCTAGTCTTTTTTATCTCTGTGAGTCGATCCTCCAAGAGATAGAGCCGTTTGGTAAGTAGCGCCGTCCGCTTGGTCTTTCTGATGAGAGTCGCCAGATACAAAGTGACCCAAAATATCTTGTCGTCTTCCACGTCGGCCCGTTCAAGGGACTCGGACAACCTCTGTCGTCCAGAGTCTGTGACCCAGTAGACCTTCCGCCCCCGGTTCTTCGGACCATCCACCTTGCTCTGATGATAGAGAGCAAGCTCTGC
>JAKAPB010000418.1 GCA_021823045.1 Actinomycetes bacterium
CGCAACTATCCAACCTCCCGGCTTGACTATCTTTGTCATTCCTGCGATCGCCAAGGCGGGATCGACCACTCCGACTAGCAGAAATCTGCAGAAGGCGAGGTCTACGGGCTCTGGAAGCGCCAACTCCTCGGCGGCTTGGGTGATTGCGACCACCTGGGTGAACTTTGCGGCCTTATCGGCGATGGCGTTTCTTCGCATTGGATCGATGTCAATCGCATACACCCTGCCAGTTTCTCCTACCCAGTGGGCTAATTCGAAGGAGATGTCGCCCGCTCCGGCACCCACATCGGCGCACTTTGAGCCGGCCAAAAGGTCGATCCGGTCTAAGGCGGTTTTCAGGGATCTTCTGTAAACATCATCCCGAAGGCCCATTAGGTCATGAGAATCCATGTCCTCACGCTAGTTTGGTCATTCGTGAAGGCTTCCATAATGCTATGTGACTCGGCCCAGGTTGCCGAGGGAAAGTTATATATCCTAGGCGGAGGGTGGTCGGTCACTGGACCAGGTATGGCACCAATGGCCGTTGCGCTCAGGATTGACGTCGATTGGGCTCAGGCCCCCGAGTCCCACCATTGGGAGCTGTTCCTGGTGGACCAGGACGGCGGTGAAGTCGCATTCGAGGGCCCCGACGGTGAGATGCAGCCGATCGAGGTGCGGGGAGATTTCCAGGTTGGCATTCCACAGGGAGTCCCCGAGGGATCCGATGTCCCGGTGAACCTAGCGATAAACATGGGACCGCTTCCACTGACCCCCGGCGGAAGGTACACCTGGAGGCTGATGATCAACGGCGAGAGTCGTGAGGATTGGGTGGCTACATTTACTACCAGACCGGTTCCGCTTCAGGCACTATAGGAGTTTGCTTTGACCGAACACGAAAGGCCCTTTGGTCGATATCTCGAGGATTTCACCGTCGGTGACGTCTACAAGCATTGGCCAGGAAAAACGATAACTGAATATGACGATCATCTGTTCTGCATGATTACCATGAACCACCATCCGCTGCACACCAATGATTACTTCGCAAAGAACGAAACCGTGCAGGGGAAGAATGTTGTAGTGGGCAATCTCGTATACTCGCTCGCACTTGGCATGAGCGTGCCCGACGTGTCAGGGGCGGCGATCGCCAATCTCGAGGTCGAAAGCCTCCTGCATAAAAACCCGACCTTTCATGGGGACACGATCTACGCCGAGACCCGGGTATTAGAGGCTCAAGAGTCTAAGTCCAGGCCCGATCGTGGGATCGTAAAGGTGGAGACCAAGGCCTTCAACCAAGACGGCCTAGAGGTTTGCTACTTCAGGCGCAAGGTGATGGTGTGGAAGAGGGAATTCGCCCCCAAGCGCAATCGTCCCTACGGAGACGGAGTGTGGGAATAGCTATTATCGGCAATGTGAGAGATTTCTTTAGCTTTTTTTGAAAATTTCTTGCTACTCACAGTGATATGTGCCACTCTAGGTGTAGACGGTATGGATGAGGGCCGGAGTGGAGGAGAAAAAGTATGAGGCGGATCAGCGCCACAGCGGTAATAGGAGTGATCCTGGTGGGACTTGTCGCCGGGATGACCCTTCGCTTGCTGACCGGTCGACCCTCCGTTGCTTTCAAAAACTCCTCCGCTTCCTTGGCCCCAATCGTCCCCTCTCAGCCCGCCGGAGGGACCTTGGTTTCCCGTCCATCAACCCCCAGCGCCACCTCGGCCAATTCCCAGGCGCCGGTGGTGTCAGCGCCCAAGCCTCCGACGGTGCAAGTAACTACCTCCCAAACCCCGACAGTCCAGTCCACTGCTACGCCAAAGGCGACGCCCGCTACTCCGGTGGCACCCGTAGTGGTGGCTCCGACGACGCTACCCAGCGTTACCTCCATTAATTTGCAGTCGGTATCTGGTGCGACACCCAGTGTGATCTGGGTCTTTGGAACCAACCTCGCTTCTGTGAGTGAGGTCTCTTTCGGAGGGGTGACTTCCCCGGTTTTACACTACTTCGCAAGCCAAGGGGGGATAGAAGTCCAGACACCGCTTCATGGTCCCGGTACGGTCGACGTAAGGTTGATCTCCCCGTCTGGAATGTCGCCTCTCACGCCAGCGGACACGATAACTTTCGTCGAGCCGGCAACTTCAAACATCGGCTCCGCCCAACTCCCATAACTGAGGAGCTTTTTTGGGGCAAAACCTTCGCTAGTGATGACCGAAGCATATTGTGGCGGTCGCAGTTTTTGAGACCAGTTCCAATTAGGCCGGGCCGTCGGGCGTTCTGTAGTGCATAATCGATAGATCAGAACACTGGAGCGGAGATGTTGCTCGGTAGGATTGCGCTAGCCGTCGTCGGATTTGTAGCCCTAGTATCGGTATCGATCAATGTCGTTCGTACATTGTTAGTCCCCCGTGGTTATATCTCCGGTGAGTCGAAGATCGCTTATCGTTTGGTGACCTTCGTCTTCAGGTTGATTGGAAGATGGATCAAGGAGTACCAGAGGCGCGATCGACTCTTGGCATACGAAGGTGCCGGAATACTGCTCGCCATTTTGGGAACTTGGGTAGTGTCGTATCTCGTCTCATTTACACTTCTCCTCCTACCCTCTATCTCCTCGCCTTTTGAGGCCTTTAGGGAGGCCGGGGGATCGATGCTCACCCTCGGTTTTGTCTCTACCACGTCGGTTTGGCCAACCCTGGTAGATTTTTTAGCCGGTGGCGTTGGACTCGTGGTGATAACGATACAGATTGCCTACCTTCCTACCCTCTATAGCGCCTACAACCGACGGGAAACCGAGGTGACCCTCCTCTCATCTAGGGCGGGTGAACCCCCGTGGGGTCCGGAACTCTTGGCAAGGTCGCACCTATCGGGGCTCATTGATGACCTACCATCCTTCTACCGAGTTTGGGAACGTTGGGCCGCCGACGTCCAGGAGAGCCACGTCAGCTACCCAGTGCTTACACGATTTAGGTCGCCTCAGCACTCGACTTCGTGGGTCGTGGCACTGTTGGCGGTTTGTGATTCAGCGGCGCTTTACGATTCGGTGTCCCCGAACCAC
>JAKAPB010000419.1 GCA_021823045.1 Actinomycetes bacterium
CACCTTTGGCCGAGATAACCGGGATGAGCCACCTCGCACCTGAGGCTCTCAATTGCTCTGCCCCCGACACCGGCAACATGGAGATTCTGACCATGTTTGGCACCGATGAACAAAAGGAGCGCTGGCTTAGACCACTTTTGATGGGGGAGATCCGCTCCTGCTTCTCTATGACCGAACCCGCTGTTGCATCTTCGGATGCATCAAATATCGAATGCTCAATCAGCAGAGACGGTGATTACTACGTAATCAACGGCCGAAAGTGGTGGTCATCTGGAGCAGGTTCACCGTTTTGCAAGGTCGCTATCGTTATGGGCAAGACCGACCCGGATGCGTCCCCATACCTGCAGCAGTCGATGATACTCGTACCACTGGACACACCTGGGGTCAAGGTACTACGCGATCTCAAGGTATTTGGTTACTCAAGCCGTGAGGGACATGGCGAAATTGAGTACGACAACGTCAGGGTGCCAGCATCCAATCTTTTAGGTACCCAAGGAAGTGGTTTTGCAATAGCCCAGTCGCGGCTTGGTCCTGGAAGAATCCATCATTGCATGCGTTCAATTGGGGCGGCAGAGAAGGCCCTTGAACTCATGTGCAAGCGGGTTACGAAAAGGGTTGCGTTTAACAAAACCCTTGCCGAACAGGGAGTTGTTCAAACGTGGATAGCCGACTCTCGAATCGAAATCGATCAAGCTCGGCTGCTCACTTTTTATGCAGCTTGGTTAATGGACACCGTCGGGAACAAAGGCGCACGTACCGAAATTGCTGCGATTAAGGTAGTGGCTCCAAACGTCGCCCTCAGAGTAATAGATAGGGCCATTCAGGCATTCGGCGGAGCCGGCGTTTCCGAAGATACACCACTAGCCCAGATGTACGCAGGTCAACGGACCCTCCGCCTCGCCGATGGACCGGACGAAGTGCATCGGATGACCATAGCCAGAAGAGAGATTCGAAAGTACCTCGACTAGTGGAAGTCCGAATCGATTCACACCGCCAAAGTGGGACCAAAGGAGCATTGCAACAGTGATCGAAAAGCAGGGCCTAGTCGGCACGATCCAACCATTTTCCATGGAGGGGCTAAATCGTGGTCCCGATGGAATCATTCGGTATGTCGGGACAGATGCGACACTAATTTCGATGATGGACCGGGCCAGGAAGAGCTGGCCCCATTCTGAGGCCCTGGTGGAGCTGGGAGGCGAGAGGCTTACTTATGCCCAGCTCTGGGAAAGGTCCACAACCGTTGCTGGCGGACTCAAAGATCTAGGGGTCCGGGTCGGCGATCGAGTTGGCCTCGATCTCCCAAACGGTGTCAACTGGGTAGTTGCCTTCTTTGGAACGTTGCTCGCCGGTGGGGTAATAGTCCCTATCAACACCCGACTGACCAAAACGGAAAAGGAATATCTGATCGACGACTCGGGTACAAAGTTTCTCTTTACGCCGGACCAACAACTTCCAAATGGGGGTCCGTTTGTACTTGAAAATGCTTCCGCAGGAGATCTTGCGGCGATATTTTACACCTCCGGTACGACGGGTCATCCAAAAGGCGCAATGACCTCGCATGAGAACTTTACATCTAACATCGAAACCGCAGTCAGGGTCGCACGCCTTGAGCCGGAAAACCTTAGATCGCTGGTATCGGTACCGCTATTTCACGTAACTGGATGCAATAGCCAGCTACTCCCCACACTCTCCATCGGCGGGACTGTCGTCATGCTTCCATCCTTCGACGTAGCTAGATTCATATCCTCAATAGCCGAAGAGAAAATCACAGTTCTCACTTCTGTACCTGCGATTTACTGGCTCGCTATGAACCAATCTCAGTTTCTTGAATTGGATACCTCGAGGGTGGCCCGGGTACTTTACGGCGGCGCACCGACACCACCAGATCTCGTTAAAAGGATCATGGCCGCCTTTGAAAATGCAGAGGTAGGAAATGGTTTTGGACTCTCTGAGACAGCGTCTATTTCCACCTACTTACCGCATGCCTACGCTGCAACTAGGCCCGAGACTGTAGGATTTGCCGCTCCGCCAGTAGAGCTTGACCTAGGTGGCCTCGACGAGCAGAGTGGGGTCGGCGAACTACTCATAAAGGGACCTAACGTAGTCTCGGGGTACTGGAACAAGCCCGAAGCTACTAGTTCTACCTTTGTGGACGGCTGGCTCCACAGCGGAGATATGGCCAAGATCGACCAGGACGGTTTCTGCCAGATCGTCGATAGAAAGAAGGATATGATCAATCGGGGCGGCGAGAACGTCTACTGCGTCGAAGTAGAAAACGTACTAGTCGAGTATCCTGGCATCTTCGAGGTTGCTATTGTCGGCGTGCCAGACCAGATGATGGGTGAAAAAGTGGGTGCCGTCGTGGTACCGATGCCCGGGACCAACTTGGATACTAAGGCACTCCTAGAGTTCGCCTCGACAAAGCTCGCTCCTTTCAAAATACCTCAATTCCTGAGAATCCAGAACGAACCACTGCCCAGAAACCCTGGTGGGAAAGTGCTCAAACCAATTCTCCGTTCGGGGACTGATTGGGGTAAACCGGTCAAATAGTCATAACTTTATGGAAATTGCTCAGAAGGGGGCTGTAAGAAATGAAACAGGTTGAGACTATAAAGGGGCCGATTTCGGTCGACTCGCTGGGACAAACGCTCATGCACGAGCACGTCTTTGTCCTTACGCCTGACATTCAACAGAATTACGAAACAGAATTCGGCGACGAGCAAACCCGCATAGACCAGGCAGTCGATCGACTCGACGCACTCTACAAAGCGGGAATATCTACCATTGTCGATCTTACCGTCGTTGGATTAGGTCGCTTCATACCGAGGATCCAGAAGATAGCCGATCGAACAGAGATCAACATAATAACGGCTACTGGCCTATATACCTATAACGATCCACCGCTGTTCTTCCACTTTCGAGGGCCAAATCGCCTCCTCGGTGGAGAAGAGAAGATGATCGAGATGTTTATCCGGGATATCGAAGTGGGCATCGACGATACTGGAGTAAAGGCCGCCATCC
>JAKAPB010000420.1 GCA_021823045.1 Actinomycetes bacterium
TCTTCATCTTTCAGACAACCTCTACACTAACTACCGCTTCAAACAGCACCTTTACCCTCACCGGGGGTGCTCAGGCGTGTAACGTTTTCTGGCAAGTAGGTAGTTCGGCAGTTTTAGGAACTAACTCAACCTTTGATGGCACAATCCTGGCTCTAACCTCTGCGAGTTTGTTGACCGACGCAAACGTCAACGGAAGGGTACTCGCTAGAAATGGAGCGGTCACCCTTGAAGCAAACGTGATTTCCGTTCCGACCTGCACCGCAGCCTCTACGAGTGCTGCTACTTCGATAGCAACTTCGGTCTCGGCTCCGACGATTCCCGTTGGTGGTAGCATCACAGACCATGCCATTTTAACCACCACACCCCTAGGCGGGACTCCGAACGGTTCGGTCCAGTTCTATATTTGCGGACCAAACGTTAGCTCCTGTTCCCCCACTTCTGGCGGTGCACTAAATTCCACCACGGCGCTGTTGAACGGCTCGGCAACCTCCGGAAGCTTCACTCCAACCTTGCCAGGCACTTACTGCTATGGAACGTCATACCTACCGCAGGGCGGGTCATTCTCGACAACCACTGAAACTGGTAGCAACTCGAATAACGAATGCACCGTGGTAGTTGCCGCAACCACAGGGTCAGTTACTACCACCACCATCCCGCCTGCCACGACCACGACCACGACCACGACCACGACCACGACCACGACCACGACCCCGACCACGACCCCGACAACGACCCCGAACACGACCCCGAACACGACACGGTCTGCGTCGCCAGCTTCAGCCGGTCCCACGACGATAGTGGTTCCAGTCGCCGATACTGGTAAGCCTTGGTCGTCCGAACTGTACTGGGTCATAGCGTCAGCATTTGCACTCAGCGGACTCGGCTTAGTTGGGCAATGGCTGCGAAAGAGAAAAATGGCTTAGCGGCTCGCCGCTATAAATTACGCCCCGAGGTGCTCAAATAGTCGCCTCGGGGCGTCATCGTCTGAGGGGAAGTTATCCAGGAAACCCATATTGCAAGACCTCGCCCAAAGCATGCCTTGCGGCTAGGCCACTCACGTCATTTGCTTGTCGGCAAATTTACAAAGCTAGGGTCACTCTTTAGAAGGCCAGCTATGCGCAACAGAGTAACGATACCGTATCGGCATGACTCTTCTCCGAGCTGCTTTCAAGCCGATAGGCTCCTCTAGACCTATTCGATAAGGTACGATATAGAGGCAAAGAACAGGAACGACGCCGAACTCTAGTTCCCAGCTCCGTTCCGATAATCAGCTAGTAGCCATTGAAATGGTCGCTTTAAATTAGCGTCTTGGCTCGCCGCTTTTGCCCCGGTCCCTTTTTCGGTTCAGTCGACCAACTACGATAGTCGCTCCGCCCACCACCACAAGGAATCCAATCAAAACCAGCGCAGCAAAGATATAGGGCTGTGAAGACATCCCGGCCATCGGCATCGGCACGATCTAGATGCCTCCTTTAAATTCGTCCGCATTTGACTCCAATGCCCTGGTAATCTCGTGTCTTTTCAAGGCGAAGGGAACACAGGCACATACGAACATCGTTCCTGGCAGTGCCAGGATTATGCCGGGAGATACCAAGGCGACCAGGGCGCCCCATCCAATTCCTACAATACCCATGGTGCCGGTGGTCAGTGATAGCTGCACACTTGCCACTCGACCCCGCATGAGATCAGTCGAAGCACCTTGATTGGCCGAATATATTCCGGCCATGAAAACCGCTTGTGCACCGCCTGCAATCGCAGCTGAGATTATGTCGATGCCCAGGTTGTGGACTAGGCCCAAGCTAACCAAGGGCAGACCGCTCAGTACCCCAGAGACCAACAGGATAGGTACCGCTGGTAAGCGACGTCCAAGTGCCATCATAAACAGAGGCCCGATCACCGACCCAAGTCCAAAGGACGTCAACAGCAAGCCGTATGCCCCGGCATTTCCATTTAGGTTCGTCGTAGCGACGGCCGGTAGTATCCCTACCGAAGCCATGGTTAGACTGCAGTGAAGTCCGACCCAAACCAACATCGTGGCAAGAGGTGCCTTCTTTCGGATATATTCAAACCCTTCGACAACCTGACCCACGACCCGGGGACGCTCTGTAATTCTTTCCGGAGTCGTCGCCTCATGCCGAATATGCCAGAGCATTCCAACACCAGCCAGATAAAAGCCCATACAAAGCATGAATGCCTCGCTCGGTCCCCATCCAGTCAGAACGATTGTGGCGATAGCCGGTCCGGTAAGCTCTGCCCCCTGTTGGGCTATTCGAGTCGTCATACTGGCATTCAAAAGTCTGTCCCGACCAACAAGATCTGGAATCATTGCCTGCCATGCTGGCCCCTGGATTGAATTTCCTATGCCTATGGCGGCGGTGAAAACCAGCAGGTAGAAGAGCTTAAGCTCTCCAGTCGCTGCAAATATCGCTGCCAGAGCACAGCTAACGGCATTAACCAGCTGTCCGCTAGCGGCCATTCGGGCTCGATTTCTCCGGTCCGCTGCACTTCCAGCGAATAAACCGAAAAACATCGACGGAATTAGGAGTAACAGGCTCACCATGCTCGGCCAAAAAGATGAATGATGGCCTAGCCGATAGGCTTCCCAGCCTGCCACGAGAATAACGGCGAATCGACCTGAGTTTCCGCTTAGAGCAGCGGTCCACACCCATCTAAAAGGGATCACCTCAAATGCGGAGAACATCTCCTTGAGGCCGCGGTTCGTGTCGCTTTCCTCCCACCCCTGGGCAGAATTCCTACTCATTCATCCCTAATTCCTAATCACTTCTAAGGTTCCTCTGTAGACTTCACGCTAGCAGACCTTCCAGACAGCCATAAAAGACCAAGCTGAGCTCACAAGCCTGACCTTCAGCCGATAACGCTTCCGAAATGGCTCATCTGTTAGGCCTAACCTATTTAGGTGCCCAAAAATAAGTCCCGGCGACGCCGACAGTTTCTGATGAGGGTATTTACTCGGCTAAAAGTTGAATTTCGCCCAAATCGGAAGTCGGGAGCAAAAACGCC
>JAKAPB010000421.1 GCA_021823045.1 Actinomycetes bacterium
AAGTTCCACCGGCAATTATGCGGCCCAAAGCGCAGGTGTTGACTAAGAGCGATATCGAGAGGGCAATCAAGAGGATCGCTCACGAGATTGCCGAGCGGAATCGTGGTTCAAAAGAGGTGGTCCTCCTTGGCCTCGCAAGGGGTGGAGTGTGGATTTCAGAGCTTATATCCGCTCACCTTCTTGAGATCGACGGCTTCTCGCCGCCATGTGCCGAACTCGATGTGACCCTTTTTCGCGATGATAGGCCGCGAGTGGAATCTGGAGATGCTCCGACTCTGGACCTAGAGATCACCAACCGTGTTGTGGTGCTAGTCGACGATGTCCTCTATACCGGTCGCACCGTGAGGGCGGCATTGGAAGCCCTGGGCTCCTTGGGGAGGCCCAAGGCGATACAGCTAGCCGTGCTGGTGGATCGTGGCCATCGCGAACTGCCAATCCGACCGGACTTTGTCGGCAAGAATCTTCCAACTTCGAAGGCGGAATTCGTGGAAGTCGGTCCGAAAGGCGTACTGATTCTAGAAGAGATAAGGGAGGGAATTTGAACCGATTAATTTCGGATTCCGTTCCTAGGAGGCGTTCTTTGACCCAGATCTCCGATCTGAGCGATAAAGAAGTCCTCGAACTAGTGGAACGGGCTGAGACCTATAGACAGATGGAGGAGGATACGAGGCGTTTCAGCGACGTACTTAAAGACTTTGTGGTAGCGACGCTATTCTTCGAAGGTTCTACCCGGACGCGACTTTCCTTTACCCTTGCGGCGGAGAGGTTGGGAGCCAGGGTCATCGACCTCGGCGTGTCCATGTCCTCGGTGTCAAAGGGTGAGTCCCTCAAGGACACCTGCGATACCGTTTCAGCCTTGGGTGCAGATGCGGTGGTGGTAAGGCATCCAAACGAAGGGGCGCCCCTGCAGATTGCCAGCTGGACCAACTTGGCGGTAGTGAATGCCGGTGATGGTTGCCATGAACACCCCACCCAGGCACTAGGGGACCTTTTCAGCCTCTCGTCTGCATTTGGGGGTTTAGAAAACCTATCAACAAAGAGGGTGGCGATAGTCGGTGATATCCTGCATTCGAGGGTAGCCAGGTCCCTCTGCTCCCTTTTAGGTCGCTTTGGCGTCAGCGTAGTTCTGGTTGGCCCGCCGGATATGATGGTCGACCGGCCATCTGCCCTTGGTGCCGAATTCAGCTATGACCTCGACGAAGTCGTGGGTGAAGTCGACGTTTTGTATCTCCTTAGGATTCAGCGTGAGCGGATCCGGGGTGGATACAACTCCTCGATTGAAAGCTACACCAGAAGGTTCCAGCTCGACCAGAAGCGATACCAAAAGATGTCGTCGACGAGCATCGTAATGCATCCTGGGCCGGTAAACCGTGGCGTTGAGTTGGCCGTCAAGGTGGCCGAGGAGAGAAGCCTTATCGCTGAACAGGTTAGAAACGGAGTACTTATGCGAATGGCGGTTTTCTCAAAGATCCTGGACACCGCGTGGATCGGTGGTCAACCGCAAAAGGGGGCATTCCATGGCTGAGAAACGGCATCTAAAGCCACTTGGGCTTTATCGCAGATCGGTGACCGAGGGATGAGTGAAGAAAAGATTGTTATCAAGGGCGGCCTTGTTCTAAGACCCGATGGCCTCCACCCACTCGATATAGCGATCCAAGGGGAGGTAATCACCGAGGTAGCCCCTGAAATCGACTCCACTGACTCTCGGGTAGTTGACGCTGGCGGTTGCGTCGTGTCGACGAGCTTTTACGACACCCATACCCACAGCAGGTTCCCCGGGGACCCTGAAGCCGAGACGATAGATAGCCTATCTGAGCAGGCATTACTCGGTGGATATCAATACCTTTTGGCCATGGCGAATACCGAACCTACCATAGATTCGACATCGATCTGGAAAGCCGTGAGTGAAGAGCTCAAAAGGGCACCGATTGAGATCGAACAGGCCGCTTCGATAACAGTAGGTAGGAAGGGTGAGCGGCTCGTCGATTTCGTATCATTGGCCGAGGCCGGGGCGAACTTCTTTACCGACGACGGTACCGGGCTCGGCTCTACCAAACTGATGTACGAGGCCCTCAAGATGTCTGATCTCCTCGGGGTTACGATCGGTCAACACGCCCAAGACCCGTTTTTGTTCGATGGAGCTTCGATGAATTTGGGGGCAGCGTCGGTGCGGCTCGGACTGATAGGCGAGCCAGAGGTGTCGGAGTCCTCAATGGTCGCTAGGGACATCGAGCTCTTGAAGGCGACCGGTGGGAGGCTGCACGTACTGCACGTTTCGGCGAGGGAGAGCATCAACTTAATTAGGTCGGCGAGGGGTGAGGGACTTAGGATCTCAGCTGAGGTAACCCCCCATCACCTCTTACTGAACGACTCCCTGCTCGAGGGGTTCGATACTAGTTTCAAGGTAAATCCGCCGCTTAGATCTAGGCCGACCCAGATGGCCCTGGTCGCATCGGCGATTAGGGGAGACTTTGACGCAATAGCCTCCGATCATGCGCCCCACCCATACCACACCAAGCAGCGGCCCTTCAGCCAGGCCTCTTTCGGCATGATCGGACTCCAGAGTGCCTTCTTGGCCAGCTGGACCGCCTTTTTAGAGACGCCCGCCTTTCCGCCCGAGCTGAATATCGGTGCCGAACATTGGAGTCAACGTGCGGCCACTCGAGTCGCCCTTGAGCCCTTCGAGTTGCAAAGACTCCACCGACTACTTGAAATGATGGGTCCCGGTGCAGCCAGGGTGATTGGACGGCGGATCGCAATAGAGCCCAATGCCTTGGCTTCGATCGTGGTGTGTGATCCTACCGCAGAATCGGTCGGGAGGATTGATGAGATCGCTTCGAACTCTACCAACTTCCCCTACCAAGGAAGAAAGCTAAAAGGGAGGATCGTGGCCGGATTTATTAGAGGAAAAGAGATACTAAAAGAAGGGAAATTATGGTTCTAGATGGGAGTCTCGGCCGAATAGGAGCCGAACCTGGTTGGCTAGTTCTATCCGACGGTACATCTTTTAGGG
>JAKAPB010000422.1 GCA_021823045.1 Actinomycetes bacterium
GGAACGAAGATATCCGCAAGACAAGACCGAAATGGTTTCGTCCAATGATGCACATCCCATGCGCAAGGTGACGAGGGAAGCTGCCTACTCAAAGTCCGGATGGTCAAGTGGGAGAAGAGACAAAATTCGAGACCTGTTTGACTCGATGGCGCAAGAGTGGGGGAGCAAGAGTTCCGAAAGTCGCCTGCGGCCACTTAGAGATGCTTTAGAGCGCGGTGGCCTGGAACCCAAAGCCCGATGTTTCGAAGTTGGTTGCGGTTCGGGAAATGCTACCCCCCTCCTGATGGACTACTTCGATCAACTGGTCTGCCTTGATCTCTCATTTAATATGATTTCGCTAGTAGCTCTAGGCGTGGATCTAGTCCTCGCCGACGCGTCAAGCCTGCCGATCAAGGACGCTTCTGTAGACGTACTGGTGGTATTAAATATGTTCCTATTCCCAGAAGAGTACAACCGCGTACTCAAACCCGGGGGATCAATACTTTGGGCTTCGAGTGATGGCGATCGGACTCCGATCTACCTTCCTCCAGACCAAGTGGCCAAAGCTCTTGGCGATGGATTCAGTTGTCTGGGAGCTGACGCCGGGCAAGGATGTTGGTTGGTCGGAACCAAGAAAGCAACTTTGAGCTAGGCGCAGTTTGAGTTCTCCCGAAAAGTCGGTGACATATCGAAAGCAAGTGTTTTTTGTACAATCTCGGCGAGCTTGATGAGATGGTCGTCGCTGTCGATGCTCGAAAACATGAGAAGCCCGACGGGTAGGCCCATGACGCTACCCATCGGTATCGATACCGATGGGTAGCCAGCAACAGCGGCGTAAGAGTAGCTAGCCGGTGCGGACGAATCGCCGTTTATGTGATCAATTAGCCACGCCGGCCCCATGGCCGGCGTTAGGATCGCGTCGAGATCGAAGCGCGCCAAAATTGTGTCGATGCAGCTGCGAGTTAGCGTCTGGTTGGAAGCCAAAGCAGCTCGATATTTGAATTCGTCTAGCTTTCTTGAGTCCGCTGCCATCTCAAGATATTCCTGGCCGAACAGTGAAAGCTCTTGAAGCGAATGTGTTAAATTGAATTGGACGATTTCCGCAATGCAAGCTGCTTTATCCGCTGACCGATCCGCCAAATAGTTGTTGAGTGCGATTGACATTTCGTACACGAATACCGTTAGCTCATCGTCTTCGTTCAGAGCTAGGGGTGTGTCGGAATCGACCATCTCAACTATTTCGATTTCCGCAGCTTTTAGGGCCTCAACCGCGTTTTCAAATACCGACAGAGTGGAAGAGGAATATTGGGAAATGTGAGTTGATGGAATGCCTAGCCGGAGTTTAGCGCCAGCTCGAATCTCAGGTCGCCGGGTCGAGGCAAAATACGATAGCGTCATTTCGTCGCCGGGATCTTGACCCTGGATAACAGCAAGTATGAAAGCCAGATCTTCGGCGGACCGAGCCAAAGGACCAACTGTATCCTGGCTGAACGATATCGGGATAACGCCGCGGCGTGACACTCGACCTACGCTAGGTTTTAAACCCGCTATACCGCATAAAGATGCAGGACAGTGAATCGACCCATCAGTCTCACTGCCGAGAGCAACTGGCGTAAGCATGGCGGCGACGGCAGCAGCCGACCCAGATGACGATCCCCCAGGGCTTCGATCTAAGGCATAAGGATTTCTGGATTGACCCCCCAAACCGCTCCAACCACTAGAACTGCCTACTCCTCGAAAGTTGGACCACTCTGATAAGTTCGACTTACCAATAACTATCGCTCCTTCCTCTCTAAGCCTTCGCACTACCGTAGCGTCGGATTTCGGTAGTGGTGAGTTCGCTAGGGCCAGCGATCCTGCGGTGGTTCTCATATCCTTAGTGTCAATGTTGTCTTTTACAACGATCGGAAGTCCTAGGCATCGTTGAGTGCTAGTCCGTCTCAAGATCTCGCGCTCTGCCCTCTTGGCTTCTTCGAGCGCCCGCTCGGACAGAGTAATAAGCGAGTTGAGTTTGAAATTGGATCGGTCTATTACATCGATCCGCTTTAGAAGCACTTCGATCACTTCAACCGGTGATAACTCATTCGATTCGTAAGCCTTCAAAACCTCTAAAGCCGTTAATTGTGCTATCTCAAGTCCGACTTCAGCAATGTTCGACATCTTGTCACAGCTCCCCAGTTGAAGAATATCCAGTCAATTTAGACTTAGCGTTCTGAGCCTACCCAGAAAAAGTGGATACTTAGATTAGCGACATACGATGTTGGTTAAGAGTGAGTGGCCCATCAAGGGGATGTCAAAGCGTGTTCGATAGCCACCAATCATGCACCCATTCTGGTCCTCTTGAGCTTCGGATTCTTTGACCCCTTAGAAAACCGCGACGGCGTTTCTTCATCGGGACGGCGGGGATTACTGTGTTGGCTAGCGGCTCAACAAACATTGTGGCCGTGAAGTTCGCAGATTGACGGTCCTTTCAGGGTTATGGGGTGGCTTAGAAGAAGCGTCGAGCTTGGCGCTCTGGTGATCTTGCCCTGCTCGAGGGCGACGAACATGCTTCTTTTGCGGGCTACGACTTCACGCGCACCCGGACGATGCCCGAGTGGTTCCGTCGAGACGTTCTCGACAAACTCCGGATCACACTGGCGCATGCTTGCTGAAGAACGCCCTGCAACTATTCGACACGAGACACCAACAACGGTGGGACCTTCGGTAGACGGAGAGGTTCCGGGCATTGCAGGTCTCCCGGAACAAGCCGTTTAGCGGTCTTGCTAGGCGATGGAATGGACTTATTTGAAGTCGCTAACTGTGCCACGGCAGAGGCCTTCGTTCTTTGGATAAATCCGTTTGATGGCCGAGTAACAGCCATACTCCGCCATCCCAACCCGACGACCTAAATCTCACCTGTAGGGCGGTTCTGAATGGTTGCATTGATCCGCCTGGTTTGAGGTGCTAACCGGAAAGAGGTCTTTACACCCGAACGGAACACCTTTGGCAGTCACGTCGCACTCCCCTCAAAGAACGAAGGCCTCTGCCGT
>JAKAPB010000423.1 GCA_021823045.1 Actinomycetes bacterium
AGCTGAACTGATCCAAGCCTACCGTGTCGCCGAGAAACACCACCTACGGGCCCCGGTCATGGAGCAGCCACAGTACAACATGTTCCATCGCGAAAAGGTGGAGAAGGAGTTTGCTCCACTCTATGAAAACTATGGGATTGGCCTGACTACCTGGAGCCCACTCGCCTCTGGGTTGCTAAGCGGCAAGTATGTCTCAGGCGTTCCAAAGGACTCTCGGGCGGCCTTGGCTGGGTACGAATGGCTAAAGGAGGACCTGACATCGAAAGAGTCCAACGCGAAAGTTGCGAGGCTGCAGGCCGTTGCCAGCAAAGTCGACTCAACGCTGAGCCAGCTAGCAATCGCTTGGTGCCTGAACAATCCCAACGTCTCTACCGTCATCCTCGGCGCTTCGAAGATCTCGCAGTTGAGGGAGAACCTAGCGGCATCAGAAGTGGTTGACAGGCTAAATCCAGAGATAATTGCCGAAATAGAAGAGATAATCTCCTAAATCCCTCGTCCAGGGGAATTGTCTTACCCGGGATGCACTTCAGCTGACGGTTAGCTGCTGGCTCCCGCTGCGACCCTCAAACACGTGGATTTTAGGATGCAATCTTTGCAATTAGGATCCGAAGGAGTGCACCAACGACGGCCGATCTCCCAGGCGGACTGATCTAACGCCAACGGCCGCTGAGGATACAGCCTTTTTGCCGCCGAAATCACGTCTTCGCGCTGGTCCGTCGGCGACAGACCTACCCTGGCAAACACCCTTCTTACCTGGTTGTCAAAGCCGCCTTCAGATTCAGTACCATCAGAGAATTCCACCTTCAAGAACCGCGACAGCAATTCCGTGGCGATGTGAGACTTAGTCTTTCCGATCCCGGCGAAGCGCTGAAGGCGCAGGGCAAGCTGGGTAGGATTTGGCCTCGTACGCCAAATCCTCGCAGCATCTCCTCCATAAACCCTTACCACGCGATCGGCAGCCTCGGCTATCCACTCCGTAGCGTCATTTACCTGAGCCAATAGCGGAGTTGGCTCGAGCATCGCCCTACGCAGAGCTAGGTAATCAGCGCGAATGCGATAGGGGTCCAGATGACCGAGTCTTGCCTTGAGGAGATACGGAATGTCCCATCCGGAAGAGACACTGGAACTTCCGTCACAGATTATGCCCACAAGAAATGCGAACGGATCCCTCCTAATAAGCTGGTCCGCATCCTTGCTACTAGCAAGCAGGGAATTGGCAACTGGATCAGCCTTAGATACCTCGGATCCGAACTGAATTATCAGCTCAGCAGTGGCCTTCTGCGCCCGGCCCGATAGCGAGGACCGACGGGACTTGCGCATCAGAACCTCTTCAGGATCCGGAGCGTGCGCCCTCGACGATCCCTTGATAACTACACGATTCGCCTGCTCTCCGGGGACCAATAACCTTCTTAGCGCCCCATGCAGGGCCCAGTGAGCCACGTCATCTTCGCGTATCTTTACCGCTAAAGCATCCTTAGTATCAGGCGATGAAATTTCGTCCTTTTGGAACACCACGTCAAAATCTCGATAGGTAGCTGGCAAGTCATCCCGCGAGTCCAGCAGGTATCCACCATCGCCCCGGATAAAACTCACGAGCGATTTCGAGATTCGAAAGTCGTCACATCCAGCGCCCTCGACCACTGGCCTTCCGTTCAGAAATGTGACCGTATGGGTCCTTAAATTTCCAAACACATACCTCTCACCAATAGCGTGGCGAAAATCGTAAACGGCCTCACCAATGTGGAGTTCACCGACAAAGCTCCTTGAAAAACGCTCCGTGACCTTGGGCCAGACATAGTTCCACTCGCCCGTCTCGTGAAGATTATCGAGGAAGATGCCGGCCTTTTCTTCTTTTGCGTGCCCGCTCGCCTGCTTTGCCGCGCTTCCTTCGCCCTCAAACTTCGGCCGACGGCCAACTCGCGGAACATAACCCTCCGGATTCCTGGTGAAATGAACCAGCTCTCTTTCACGGTCGACATTTTCAACACGCCAGCCGGCGGATAGCCAGCCGCGGGCCTGAGGTGATCTCTCAGTATTTGCCCACCATTCCCGGTAATTCCTGGCAGAGTTAGGCAGGAATCGGCCGATCAACTCCTCCAGCTCTGACATAGAGATAGTCGCTCTGTCCCCGTCTACTTGAAGGAGCTTCCAGCCTATCTCCTGATAGGAAGAACGTTTAGCCCCAGACGCCGGGTGTGCGCCGATCGAACCAAACCGAGCCTTGGTATGCGAAGCATTTCCTACGTACATTTCTAGTTGGGGACCGATCTTTAGTCCCTCGGCAGGTACTGACACCTGCGCCTCTTTGGCCATGAGCTGGCGTACTAGCCCAAACTCCCGGTACGCCGACCCTGCGTGGATCTCAAACTCGTAGAGCTTCAAGTCACCTAGGATTGCCTCCAGTTGTCCAAGAACATGATTTGCCCAATCATGCTTGAACTCAGTAGGTGCGTCGGTCAAAGATACGTCATAAGGCTCGATTACTTGAGTCGGCAACACGAGGCCGTACTTCGCCGAAAGGATAAACCAAGTATCGCAAGTCCGCTCTACCCAACTTCGCCTACCCCGAAAAAGTGTCGAATTGTAAAGGTCCTTGGCCTGCGCAGCCTTAGATAGCTTCGTTGACACGCATCCAACTAATCCTATCCTCACCTTTTTAGCCTTCTGATTTGAATCGAAACTTCTTGAATAAAACTCTCTACCTAAATCACCAGATTGACTTGCATTGGGCTGCATAGATCGAGTCGAGGTTTCAGGTCCGGTCATGCCCGCACCATCACTGAGAGCTTCGGTTCAGAATTCATCAAGCACCCACATCTCCAAATTAATCTAACAAGCGAACAGCCAACGCTTCGCACGAACTCCAGTGCGGAAACAAAAGCTCCGCATATAAGGGAATGATAAGCCTGTTCGTAGAAATGGCAAAGTCCAAAACCAAAAAGGGGCCAAAAGACCCTAGAGATTTGTGACTATTCAAAACTAGATATCGAATCCACGCAAAC
>JAKAPB010000424.1 GCA_021823045.1 Actinomycetes bacterium
CTTGTCAATCCTGCGAAGCATATCAGACCTGTCAGGGCGGCTGCATGTCGACTAAGTTTTTCACCGGAGCCGGCCTCGATGCACCAGACCCCGACTGCGTGCTCGGCAGGGCACAGGGCCCATCCCTAGTGGAGCAGGTACCACGAGCGGATCTCTCTCACTCTAAGCGGGTATTCATTACCACTCGATCCGAACAAACAGCGACAAACTGATGCTTCTTGATCAACCCCTTGAAATTGGCAAGCTAGCAGTCAAGAATCGTGTCAAGTTCGGCTCTCACCAGACAAACCTATCGAAAATGAGGACCCCGGAAGAGGCCTGGATAGCCTACTACCGATCACGAATCGAAGGCGGGGCGGGGATTGTCGTCACCGAGGAGGCCTCGGTAGACGAGTCGGACTGGCCCTACGAAAGGTCACCGTTGGCGAAGAATTGCACCCCTGCATGGTCGTCGCTAGCGAAGATTGCCAAGGCAAATGACTGCCTTCTTTTGGTCGGAATAGGCCACAGCGGGGCAGAGGGAAGTTCCGCCTTTTCGCAGCTTCCTATGCTCGCCCCCTCTCCAATCCCCGACGTCGCCTCTCGAGAAGTACCAAAATCACTTGAGGAGTACGAAGCTAAAGAGATCCTGGCGGCTTTCGAATCCGCCACCCAATGGGCGATGGACGCCGGAGCGGATGGAATAGAACTGAACCTCGCATACCGGAGCCTCATTCGGTCCTTCTTGTCACCGCTCACCAACCAGAGGCCCGACCGATACGGAACCGATAGAACACTCTTCGCCTTTGAAGTCATCAGTCGGGTCCGTTCCGGGCTAAAAGGCGGTCGCCTCGCACTGAGGGTATCGCTAGACGAATTAGCCCCCTGGGGTGGCCTTGGTCCCGATGACCTGATACCGACGGTAGTAGAACTAGCTGCACAATGTGACCTAGTCACCGTTGGAGTCGGGTCAGGCTTCACGCGTTCGGCCTTTCGGCCCGACTTTCACCTTAGGGAGGCCTTCAACAACGGCCTCAGTAAACGGCTCAAAGAAGCCGCAGCCGGACAGTTCGCAACCTACCTCCAAGGCTCGATAACCCAAATAGCCGTCGCCGAGTCAATATGCATAGACGGCGATGCGGATGGCGTCGAGATGACCAGGGCTCTGGTTGCGGATCCAAACTTGGTCAAGAAACTGAAATCGAATGAAGCGCCAATCAGTTGTACACTCTGTAATCAAGGGTGCTTGGTGGAGGAATCTTCGAACCCCGCAATCAGCTGCCAGCTGAATCCGGATTCTGGCCACGAGCTAGATCCAATCCCAAAAGGTTTCTTCGAGATACGCCAACGACCTCGCAAACCGTCAGAGAACTCGGTGATATCGATAGTCGGTTCGGGTCCAGCTGGCCTGGAATTAGCTTCCTCGCTTGCCGACGCTGGCTTTGAAATCGAACTCTTCGAAAAGGATCAACGATTGGGTGGTGCCCTTAGGCGGATTTCAGATGGCGGGGTTGGCGGGGTATGGTCTCGACCACTCTCCTACTACCTTTCACGAATTGAAAACAGCCGAATCAGGGCCTATACCAGCAGAGAAGTCACACCCGATGAGATCTCTCACTTTGCGAAGCGGGGGCCGCTGTTTCTTGCAACTGGGTCAATCGGCTCGGCTCGCTACTCGAAAGTCTTTGGTTACCGGCACTGGATCTCGACCTCAGACCTACTAAGTGGGCAGCTTCCGCCACACCAAAAAAAGGTCTATGTGCTGGACAACAAGGGTGACCATGAATCGGCGTGGGCGGCCGAAACCGCAACTGGCTTCGCCGACGAGGTCATAGTGGTAACCGAAGATCCATCACCATACTCGAGGCTACATAAAACCGGCGACTTGATGTCGGCGATCTCGAGGGCTAGGGCCCTCGGGATCAAGTTCAAGACCTTCACCGAGATGGTAGCAAAGGATGAAGCGATAGAGATCTCTAACAGATTTAGCCCGGAAAAGGAGCAGATAACAAGTTGTCTGGTGATTGAGGTTGGCGCAAGGGAGTCGAGACGGCTAATCGAGGTGACGGAGAACGGAGCACAAGGCATAACACAAGGCATATTTGAGATTGGAGACTGCTTTGCGCCAAGGACCATCCAGGATGCAATAAGGGAAGCCCGGTGCTACTCCAGGGCACTGGTCGAGATGGTGGCGACTTGATAGACCCCTACCCCAACACCTTCAAAGAGATCTCCCTTGGGCCCAAGGTGGTCAAGAACCGGATAGTTTTCTGCGCCCACCTCACTAATTTTGCACAAGATGGCCTCCCTTCCGACCGGCACGTGGCGTACTACAAGGCTCGCGCAGAGGGTGGAGTAGGACTGATCATTACCGAGGAACTCTCGACCCATCCAACCGACTGGCCTTATGAGAAGATGATCCACGGTTACAGCCGAGAAGCCGTCAAAGGCTACAGAAAGATTACCGACGCAGTACACCGTAATGACACGATGATCTTCGCCCAGATCAATCACAATGGATCCCAAGGCACCTCACGGTATTCACGACTGGCCCTTTGGGGGGCATCAGCCATAGCCGACCCACTCTTTCGCGAGATCCCACGGGAGGTCGACGAAACAGATATCGCTACAATCATCGAATCTTATGCCCATTGCGCAAAGCTGGCGAAAGAGGGTGGGTTTGACGGGATCGAACTACAGTGTTCACACTCGTCGATAGTGCGCCAGTTCCTCTCTCCGCTAACCAATCGCAGGAGCGATCGTTGGGGGGGATCCCTCCTCAACAGGGCTCGCCTGATGCTCAAAATAATCGAAGCCACCAGGGAGTCGATCGGGAGTGAATTGGCCCTCGGAATCAGACTCTGCGGGGACGAGGTAACCACGGGCGGTCTCGATATTGACCAAGGGGTAGAAATTGCCAAACTCGCAGAGGAAAGTGGCCTGATTGACTATGTGAATACATCCATCGGGATAGCCACTTCCACCCTGTACGCAATAGAGGCTTCGATGGCCTTTCCACC
>JAKAPB010000425.1 GCA_021823045.1 Actinomycetes bacterium
CCGATCTCAAGTGCTTTCGATAGAGACCTAGTTGGTGGGAGATCCAAGGTCATTCTGCTGAGGTCTGCGAAGTTCCGCTTATCATTCTCTGCTCTCGCGCGATGCCACTGCATGATTTGATCGAGGTAGGTCTTCATCTACCTCAAATCCTAACCGCACCATTCATCGCGTCAACTAGTAGGAAGGCAATGAAATGACCCCCAGCCAGTATCTGTTTGAAACTGTTGATAAGGCGCAAGGCCAAGATCGACACGCTGGTGAAATGACCCAAGTCTTAGTCGATTTCAGTTAATAACGAGTTAGCTATGACCTGGGAGAATACAACGAGCCATTTTGCCAACGAAGCAAGCTTGCCGAATTTGCCATTCGGGCCAGAGAAATCTTCAGTCATACTTCTCGACTCGCACTCGATCCTCTCGTAACCCAGCAGCCAAAAGTGTAGCTTGCGCCATATCGACCAGGTCTGGCGAGCCGCAAACGTAGCCGATTGCCTTGACAGGGTTTCCAGAAAGTTCCTTCAGGCACTCTTGCACCATCTCCGCGTCAATGCGGCGGTGATAGCGAGATCCGGGGTGTCCTGGAGAACGAGTAAAGGTGTGTACCACTTCAAGCCAACTGTGTTCTCTTTGAAGGCCAGCTAGCTCATCAGTATAGATGACTAAATCTTCGGTCTTTGATGAGAAAAGCAAAAGCATCGGAAAGCTAAGTTCCCTGATAGCCGCGTATCTAATCATGGACATAAAAGGAACCACTCCACTGCCGGCGGCTATCAGAAGAACCGGGCCGTCATCCTTCTCGGTCCAAGTGAAATTGCCGTGTGGTCCCCTTACCTCCACAACATCACCCACTCGTAGGTCCCTAGTAAGTCGCGGAGAAACCAGGCCACCCGGAACCTCCCTAACGGTGATCTCAAATCTGGAGGCATCCGGAAACGGAGATGATCCAATAGAGTAGGCCCTTTGTATCGGGCGCGGTCTTCCTGGTACGGGAATACGAACGTTGTAGTACTGCCCGGGCAGGAACTCCGCTGGGTGCTCGGGTTCAAACTGTATTGAGGTAGTCTCGGCGGTCTCCTTGGTTAGCTTCACGACTCGGGCATTTTGCCAGATGGGCCTGGGTTTGGATTCCCTGATTCGGGCGCCGGACAGCCGACTAAGCCGTTCAGCTAGATCTGTACCTCCAACCCCACCGCTAGACAGTTCTGTCGTCGTAGAGGACTGATTGAAATCGGCAGATGACAATGAAACTTCTCCTTTGATTAAACTCGATTAACGGATAACAATTACTAGTCAGCCCCGCACCCAAATGGATTTACCTGCCATTTCGCCCGCTGATAACTCAAGCTGACCGTCCTTTACGGTCAAAGTCGCTCAAACCTACGGGCGCAATATGTGAGCAAGTAGGGCAGGATGCGTCACGAGAAAGTTTGAACCGGCGGCTTTCCATATCAGCGAGGTCGAGGGTGAACATTGTGCTTTCGAGAGTGGTACCCCAGTTGGTGAGAACTTTAATTGCTTCTGCAGCAGCGAGGCAGCCGATAGTACCAGCAGCTACACCTATCACTGGGAAGCCCAGCGGGTCCCAGCCGGGATCTCCCGGCCCGACAAGGCATTCCAAGCAGGGAGTAACACCGCCGCGTATTACCGTAACGTAGCCCCATGCTGCGTCCATCGCAGCCTCGACAAGCGGTATTCCGGCGCTAATGCACATCCGATTGAGCTCTAGTCGTTCTGCGAAGTTATGACGACAATCCAAGACAACATCCGAATCAACGAGCCAGTGAGACACGGCTGGGCTAGCGACACCGGCATCAATGGCAACGACTTCGACGTCTGGGTAACGACGTGAAATCGCCTCTGCAGCATTGAAGACCCGAGGCTCGCCAACCTGATCAGCCTTCAACAAGATCTGCCTATTTAGATCCGGCTCTTCTGCCACCCCAGGGTGACACAGTATTAGTCGGCCGATTCCTGCTGCTCCCAAGTACAAAGCGGCCGTCCCGCCTAATCCACCTATTCCTGCTACAAGGGCTGTGGATCTACCTAGCGCAAGTTGGGACTCCGCACCAAAACCTTCGACACCGATTTGACGCTCAAAGCGACCCAATGTCCCAGGGTAGGAATCTGCAGGCCGGGTGTAATCAGAGATTCTAGCTTTCACACCGCCGTCCTGTCACCGTTGGTGGATGTTATCGCCTCGCCGATCTCTGCTACGGTCTTTTCTATCAGGTCATAGGCTTCGATTGCCTCGATACCCGCCAACGCCAAAGCCCGCCGCGGCTCCTCGCCAATTTTGGAGCAGATTACCGCTGCGCAATCTCCGAGTACACTTATCGATCGATCGAGCGGAGAACTGTCATCGTTGCAAGTGTCCGGGCCAAAGCAGTATCGGTCCACGCTTCTAGTTTGTATAAATCGTGCCCAGCGCTCACCGGCTTCGTAAATCCAAAACTCCTTAGCCTGACCAAAGTGTTGATTTACCAAGCCGTTGCCCTTGGTGGCAACAGCAACCAGAACTGTCGAATTTGGACGATACCCAGTGCCTAAGTCAATTCGGAGGCTTTCTCGCTGAGCACGCAGCTCTTCCCTACCCCTCTCTATCTCTTGATGCAATGCCCTGCGCTCATCGGCATCATAGGCCTCGGGCGCTAGAAGTGCTTCATCTCCAGAAAACTCCTCGCTACGATCCTCGCCGAGCATGCCTACGGCGTCCGCCCTGCACTGTCTGCAATGACGCATGACTTTCATCTGGCCATCGCCTGAAGAACACTTATCTTGCAGTATCGCTAGCTCTTGCGGGGAGGGTCCACGATATCCGTTTAGACCGAAATAGGTTCCGTGTTCGGGTGAGGAAACCAAAGGCATCACATTGTGCAAGAAAACGCCCATAGAGCGTACCACGCGCGAAACCTCAACCAAATGCTCATCGTTGACGCCTGGGATCATTACGGAGTTGACCTTGCAAAGTATCCCTTTCGAGACAAGGCTAGATCGGA
>JAKAPB010000426.1 GCA_021823045.1 Actinomycetes bacterium
AAAATCTCCAGACCGGACCTAGACAATCCGATCCCCTCGGCCGATATCACTGGTCCACTCATTAATCTCCCCCGAGTCGATAGAACTCTTTGTCCTGGTTAAACTTGGCCAATCCATCGATTCCTACTAGGTGACAAAACCCATTGAGGACCTCGGAATCTTTCGCCGACCAGGTGCCGACTATTTAGATCATAGATCAGAAGCATAAACTGTTGCCGGAGATGGCCCTTAGGGTAGCAAATATCGTAGGTCGGTCAGAGCACTGCGATGGCCTAACGGCAGAATAGGTAGCATCAAACTTACCGGAGCAGTTGAAATGCAAAACTGACTTCCCGGTTACTATTGGGTCCCCGTCAACTCCCGAGTTCGCCTCAGCCAAGACGGAGCATGCCAAAAGGCAAAATTCATCCAAGCGGGCTAGTAAAAATGACTAAATGTTTAGCAGGGAGACTGAAGTGTAATTACAATAGAGAAATGCACTCTGTCAGGCGGGAGACCCAGGAAGATGGTTTCCTCACCGCAGACCCAATTTTGGCTCGGCTTATTGAGTCCTTCGACTCAGTTAGGTCGATTTCTGGAGCTACCTCGATATTCGAAGCGAGCCCTAGTGGTCGGTATCTGAAGGTAGGCCTATGTCGAACCTGTCCTGATCTGGTCATTTCGGGAGATTCGGTAGAACTCCCACTGGAATTTTCTCCGGAAATCCTCCGGAGAAAATCGCGTCGAATGAATTCGAGAGATGATAGCGACGTCGACACCTTACAGGTAGATACCAGCGTGATTGCAAAGCAGTGGACTGGCGCAAAGTCGGCGCAAATCGTAAATGGGCAATTTAGCTTCGGCCCGATACGTGTCCTAGTTACTTCCAGGTTTGAAAGCAACCGCTATCTCGTTTTATGCTCGCTAAATCCACTAAAGACATCCCTGGCGGGTGCCGCTGGAATGATGGCCATTCTAGCCAAATTTGCTGCCGCCTCAAATTCAATTTCGCAAGAGCTCGATATGCTCCGGGGCAGGATAGATAGGGCGGAAATTATGGCGACCGCCGATCCGCTAACTTCATTGGCCAATCGAGCTGGTTTTAACATGGCACTTGAGCAGGAACAACGAAGAGCGTTACGATACATGGGGAGCACAACGGTCGCAATAATTGACCTTGATGGTTTGAAAGTTATTAACGACACCAAAGGTCATAGCGAAGGCGATCAGCTTATAGTTCATGCAGCCCAAATCATTAAGGACACCTGCAGGTCGACCGACACCGTTGCGAGACTGGGAGGTGATGAATTCGCGATACTCGCCCCCGAAACAGACCAGGCCGGAGCGGAAATGCTCCTTGCCCGTTTGCGTCATGGCCTTGCGAGGGCTTCCATCTCAGCCTCGATCGGCATCGCCAGCACCAAAGGTCCAAATCCCGACATTGCCGGCTTGATCGAAAAAGCCGACCAGTTGATGTATAGGGAAAAAAATATCAAAAAGCGCAGTTACCGGGTCGGCTAAATCGACCTCCACTAATCTACTCAAAGTCGCTTTACCTGCTTTGCAAAATGCAACCTGATCGACGGGTAACCCCAATCGAGATAAATAGCTCTTGACCTCACTTCCGGGCCAATCGACGGGTATTAGGTCCTTATTAGCCACTGTGTCCTCAAGACCTAAGTTGTACACCTTCAGTTCGAAGACCGGGCAGTGGAGGCCATGATGCCATTTAGCTTGCCGAGCCTCGAAAGGTGCAACAGATGTTGCGGATATCTAAATCGTTTAGCTAGCTGAACCAATCCTGGGGACGGCAAGCCAAGCGGGGCTCTATAGATCTCTGTATCCAGCGACGACGGACTCCCGGAACAAAAACACAGATCAAAATGTCACCGGGAAACTAACTTCTCCAAAGGGCTTTCAAATCTCGAGACAGATCCGATACTTCATTGAATCCCGCTAATGAACCTTTGGGCTTTTTGGTCCCTTGACAACCGGCCTCGCCCAAGACAGTCCGGGACTTTAGTCCTTGGCAGTAAGGTCTAAATTCACTCCACTTTTACGATTTAAACGAGGCATATTGTTTAACAGCAACGCAATAGCGCCCCTTCGAAGAACCCCCCCCTTCGAAGGGGCGCCTCTCATTTTTTGCCTTTGAACTATTTTTCTTGAATTATTTCGAAGAGCTGATCCTCGCCACTAACTCGCTGCAGAAATCGGTCGACCCGAAAGGCCACCCATTGAGCACTTTGACTATACGGCGTTGCTATCACCCACCGTCGGACACCAAAGGCCGGGAAATCCTTGTTCCCTTAGCAAGTGCGACCATTTCCCCAGAAAGTGACGCCGAATCGGAGCGTGCTTCCATCCATCAGAAATGCCTCCCTCATCACCGACTCCGGGCAGTTATCAGCACTCCCGCTCCAGAAACGATTAACCGTCTGCGGACAAAGGTATGCCTAAACGGTCCAAATGATGGCTATGCCACGCTTTGAACTGGGATAACTTCCACGACGCTTTTGTTTAGGAATCGGGGAGGCCCCGAGCCAACTTGTCCCAGGGGCCACGTGTGTACCTCGGCATTTTTGCCCTGATTGCCTTGCACCCTTGCCTCAACCCCGCTGGTACCGACGAAAAATGACCCTAAGGTCAGGACTTTACCCAGGCTTCCCGAGTCAGAAGTCCCCCGGATCTGTCCGCAGGGAGGGCTCAAGTTCCGGAATACGTCTGGGGTCAGGTCACCCGGGGCTAAGAGTACGGCGCGACTTTATTAACATTTTTCTTCCGACAACCATGAAAATTGATGAGAGCCCAGCCAGTGCGGCGGCGCCAACCCACGCCGCCAAGAAGGATAGATCCTGGACAACAATACCGAAGGCGATAGGGCCCACAACGCTGCCAACATACGCACCGCTTTGGGTTATGCCCGTTGCCCTACCCGGCGCATTTGGATGATTTTTAATCACGGCGAAGTTATACAATCCATTCCAACCCCAACCCGCGGCATATCCAACAAT
>JAKAPB010000427.1 GCA_021823045.1 Actinomycetes bacterium
CTGCTCGGTTTCGAAGTCGGCGACTACGACGTAGTCGTAATTGGTTCCCTCAGGCCACAAGTGCAGGTCTGGCCCATGGGCGAAGGACACTATGGCGGGGATGTGATCTGGCAAGGTACCTACTGCCTTACCTAAGTCCGCAATTTTCTCGGCCGAGACCGAAGAATTGAACCGAAAAGCTGCAATATGTCTGATCAACTTTTTGCCTTCCTACTTACTTGGAAAACTTTGTGGGCAATTATCGGCTGGATCTTGTTTTTTCTTCCTTCGGCTGACTCAGGACTTAACGCTGATGAAATAAGGTCGAAAACGCATTCGGATCACATTTCTATTACTACATGAGACCGGAGTAAAGTCCACCGTCGACCCAAAGTGAAGCACCATTTACGTACTTTGAATGCTCCGACATGAGAAAGGCCGCAACCTTTCCAAAGTCATATGGGTCGCCGAACGATTTGGAAGGCAAACTCGCCGCGGCCGCTGAAGGGTCCCCTCCGTGCAGAGCGATCAGCCGATCCGTCTTGTGAAGTCCGGGCTGAATAGTATTTACAGTCACTCCAGCAGGGGCCACCTCGGTAGCTAAGGTTCTTAAATACGCAGTCAGAGCACTACGCGCCGTGTTTGAGAGAATGAGATTCGGTCCAGGCTGCCTAACCCACAATGATGTTATCGCAAGGATTCTGCCCCAGCCGGACTGGACCATCGGCTCGACAGTTCTTTGAGCTAGCGCGATCATCGAGAGTAAATTCTGGTTTAGTGCAGCTTCAATATCTTGGATGCTCGCAGACCGATACCCACCGGCCTTTGGTCCACCAGCGTTCAAAACTACTATATCTATTCCACCGAGCTGTGATTGAGCGGAACCTACGAGGTTCTCGACATCAGCCGGGGTCGAAAGGTCGGCGACAACCGAACCAAAAATAGAAGGGTGGTCGGCCATTGCCTTGTCGAGCTTTTCTTGCGATCGGCTTGCAATGACTACTTTGACCCCCTCTTCGGCTAGCGCTACTGCGGTACCGAGGCCTAAGCCCTGGGAGCCTCCGGTCACCAAGGCACGACGATTAGCGATTCCTAGATCCATTCTTGCAAAGCTAGCGGAAATCGCTGAGATTCGTACCGAGCAAGGCAATGCCAACAAGAAAGCAGCCGAGTCTGGGTGGAGACTCGGCTGCTTTTATATGGGTGGTATGGATAGAGATATTTACGGGTTTGGTTCGGTCAAACAGCCAGCCGCCTCGCCAAGGTGCGCCAAGCCAGCCAGGTCACCGGCCTGATAAGTCGTCGGGGCGTTGAAATTGTCAACCGGATTCATAACCTGCGTTGGATCTGCTACGTGACCTAGGCCGATCACGTGACCAAGTTCGTGTAGGACCAGTGAGGCTTCTTGCTCGGCCGTCGCGGGATAGGTCGACGAGAACGCTGCTTCACCGGTAACATACTCCCACCTCGTCCCTGTGTACAAGGCCGCCGATCCGCCCATGCCGATTACTCCGCTTCCGGAGAGATAGTCGGTGGCTCCATTTGGCTCCCAAGCGATTAGAACCGGAGACCATTCAAGTCCAGATGGGGTTTGGACCGTAGAAGGCCTGTTGAGAGTTGGAAGCGTCGATGTTGTGCCGACGTAGTTGAACTGGATTCCAGTCGCGTTGGTGATTTCCGCAAGTGACTGCTGTACCAAGCTCTGGCCATTTGCCGGCGCATACTGCAAGTTGAGTTCATAGTTGATTGCTTGGCACGGATTCCAGCGAACCGGGACATTGCTTGACGAGTTCTGTGTCAGCAGGAAGCCGTAACCTGCAGAAGCGGGTGCCGGTTGAGATTGCTCGTAGTAGCTGACATCTGGGAAACTAAGGCTTGCGTCGGATGTCACGCCGTAGTTATTCCAGGTCGATCCGGCGCTGTTGCCCGTAGCCGCCGTCGGATTCGAAACGGAACTAGTGGGGGTCGGTGCTGGGGTGGGGGTTGGGGTTGTCCCAGGCCCGAAGTTGACAGCACTGCCGGTAGTCGTGACGAGGATATATCCGCCGGTAGACGAGGCGGTTATGCCGGCGAAAGTCTTACCCGCTGCCACGGTGTTTCCGCCACCGTAGTAGGTTGCGCTGCCAAAGGAGTAGACCGAGCCGTCCTGAGCGGTTAGCCAGTACCCGCCGCCCTTTGTCGTGGCGGCCATACCGACAATAGGCTGAGTGAGCCCCATGGCCCCGGTTGAACCGTAGAACTTGGCATCACCAAAGGTGAAGATTCCACCGTCCCTTGCCACTAGCCAGTATCCCCCACCAGTAGTCGTAGCGGCCATTCCGACGACCGGCTGGTTCAGCCTGATGTTTCCGGTTGAACCGTAGAACTTGGCATCACCAAAGGTGAAGATTCCACCGTCGCTGGCAACGAGCCAGTAGCCATGGCCAGTCGCAGTGGCGGCCATCCCGACTATCGGCTGGTTCAACTTCATGTTTCCGGTTGAACCATAGAACTGGGCGTCACCGAAGGAGAAAATTCCGCCGTCTTTGGCAACGAGCCAGTAGCCTTTTCCGTCCGGAGTCGAAGCCATCCCGACGATCGGCTGGTTGAGGGCTTTGCCCGCAAGCGATCCGAAGTTACCAGCGTCACCCGCTGTGTAAACGGATCCATCAGGACCGACCAACCAGTAGCCTTTGTTGTCGGGCGTAGGAACAGCGGCCACGATGGGAGTACCCGTCGACGCCTTTAGTACGAAGTTATCGTTTAGGTATTTGGCCGAGTTTCCTACAGCGCTTACAGTGGCTTTTTGTGTAAAACTGCTCGGGGCATTGGCTGGGATGCTGAATCCAGCCGCTGCGGAGGCAGAAAGCAGCACTGTGAGTGCTGTACCCCTGATCAGTACCCGCCTTCGATTGATACCCTTAGTATCGTGCTTCATCGATCTCACCACCATCTGTGTATCCACCCATACAACTGATTAAATTGTCGACTTAAAGTGAGAAAACTTAAGTGAGAAATCACTAATAGTGGT
>JAKAPB010000428.1 GCA_021823045.1 Actinomycetes bacterium
CAGTCCGACCGATGTTCCGGTTCCAAAGCCACTGGCCCTTTGCACTGACAGAAAAGTCGCCGAATTGCCCTTCTATGTCATGAGTTACGTCGAGGGAGAAATCCTCAAAAACTATGAAGAGGTAGAAAGGACACGCACCCCAGAGTCTAGGGGGGCTATATCTAAGTCATTGATTTCGGTTCTGGCAAAACTCCACGATATCGAACCAGATGCGGTTGGCCTCGGAGACCTGGGTCGTAAAGGGGACTACTTAAAGCGCCAACTAAAACGCTGGCACGGACAGTACACAAAATCCTCCCAAGAAATTGACTCGTACGTGCCATTAATTGATGAGGTGCACGCCAAGCTGTCTGCGAGGGTTCCCGACCAGCTTGGCACCGCAATTGTCCATGGAGATTACCGCCTAGATAACACTATGGTCTCTCCAGAGGACTCAATAGCAGCGGTGCTGGACTGGGAGATATGTACCTTGGGCGATCCGCTAGCAGACCTGGGCTTACTAATGGTCTACTGGGCACAACCCGAAGATCAAGAAGCGCCACTCGGCACGGTAACAACCCTGGAGGGCTTCTACACCCGCGAAGAGCTTGCTCTCGAATACCAAAATCAGTCCCAGAGGGACGTCTCAAATATCGGCTATTACCTAGCGTTTGGCTATTGGAAGCTCGCTTGCATTCTCCAGGGGGTCAACTCACGCTATCTCCAGGGAGCCACCGCCGGCGATACCACCGACGTCGATAAATTTGACTCCCAGGTCAACTGGCTAGCCCAATCGGCGCACGACGCTCTAAGGGAGCTGTAGCCGAATCTGAGCATCAGAGCCGAAGACAATGCGGTTTTATGCCGGTCAAAGTACCAGGTTTACCAGCTTCGGAAGGCGCACGATAATTTTAGCGGGCTCGCCGTCTCCCAAAATTGAGGATATCTTCGGGAGTGCCCGAACGGCTGCGATCGCCTCTTGCTCGGATATGTCCGTCGAAACCTCTATTTTGTCCTTCAGTTTGCCGTTCACCTGAACAATCAGAGTGGTCTTTAGATCCTCGAGCAGCACTGGGTCGGCCAATGGCCAACTTTCCATATGGATGTTTCCCCCATTTTTCCGTTCCCAAAGTTCGGCCGTAATGTGAGGGACCATCGGGGCCAGCATGAGTAGCAGGATGTCCTTGGCTTCTGAAACGGCATCGCCTGACGACCCAAGAGCTTCAGCCTTATAGATCGCATTCGTAAGTTCCATAAGGGAAGCAACGCAGGTATTATAAGCCCACCTCTTATAACCCGATGTGACCATTTCTATCGTCCTGTGGGTCGTCTTTCTGAGTTCGAGGTCTGCTTCCGTCGAATTTGCAAACTCCCTAGCTACCGAAACGCCGGGGAAACGTTCGCCTTGGTTCAAAACTAGGCGCCAGACCCTGGAGAGATACCGATAGCACCCCTCGATCATTTCGTCGGTCTGCTTGGTCCAATCGAAGTCATCCCCTGGTGGCCCGACAAAAAGGTGGAAAAGGCGTAAAGCGTCAGCACCGACCCCATCAAAGTACCCCGATGGTGCAATTAAGTTTCCTTTTGACTTCGACATCTTCGAACCATCGAGGCGTATCATTCCCTGAGTAAAGAGTCTCCTAAATGGCTCTCGAACGTCCGAAGGGCCAATACCCAAATCGCTTAAGGCCTTAGTGAAAAAACGGGCATAGAGTAGGTGCAAAATCGCATGTTCGATACCACCAATGTACTGATCCACCGGCATCCACGCACTGACGATGTCCTTGTCAAAAGGCTTATCTACCGAAAATGGATCACAAAAGCGAAGGTAGTACCAGGACGAGTCCACAAAGGTGTCCATCGTGTCAGTCTCTCGCCGAGCCGGTCGTGAGCAGTTTGGACAGAGGGTATTAACGAAACCCTCATGTCTGGCCAGCGGTGACTCGCCAGTTGGCAAGAATTCCACGTCGTCAGGTGCAAGGACTGGAAGTTGATCCAGAGGAACCGGAACTATTCCGCATTCCTCACAGTAGACCGCCGGGATGGGACAACCCCAATATCTCTGACGGGAAACCAGCCAGTCGCGCAGACGGTATTGTACCTTTGGTCTGCCGGCCCCTCTTTCAGAAAGAAACTCGATTGCCCTCTTCTTAGCCTCATCGACGCTTAGACCGTCTAAAAAACTGGAATTGATTTTATTTCCGGGTCCACCGTAGGCTCCGTCGCCGGAGTAGTCCTCGGGCCTTTCTGTCGTTTCTACAATTGGTAACCCGTATGTCTTGGCAAAGTCAAAATCCCTTTGGTCCTCTCCCGGCACGCCCATAACGGCTCCCGTTCCGTATGTCGCCAGGACATAGTCAGCGACGTAGATGGGCACTTTTGCCCCGTTGAAGGGATTGACAGCAAATGCTCCCGTCGCCACCCCTCGCTTTGCCTTGCCCATCTCGGTCGACTGGCGCTCAATGTCCGACCTCGATGACACCTCTGCGCAAAAGGAGGTAACTTCGTCCCGAAATTCATCAGTCACAATGTCAAACAGCCTCGGATACTCAGGAGCAACAACTAGGTATGTAATCCCGAAGGAAGTATCAGGCCGTGTCGTGAATACTGTTATTGGGTCCAAGTCGGCTCTATCTGAGATCTCAATTTCGATCTCTGCTCCAATCGAGCGGCCGATCCAGTTGCGCTGCATCACTTTTACTCGCTCTGGCCACTCGAGTGGTTCCAACTCGTCGAGTAGTTGATCGGCATAGTCGGTAATCTTAAAAAACCATTGCTCCAAGTTTTTCCTGGTGACTAGGTCCCCAGACCTTTCACAAGTACCGTCGGCGAGAACCTGTTCATTTGCGAGCACAGTCTGACAGCCTGGGCACCAGTTGACCGGTGCATTTGCCCTATAAGCGAGGCCCGCCTCCATGAATTTAGCAAAAATGAACTGGGACCATTTGATGTACTCAGGGTCGTGACTTTTGATTTCCCGCCGAGTGTCGTAGACCG
>JAKAPB010000429.1:0-914 GCA_021823045.1 Actinomycetes bacterium
TGGAAGCTCTGGCCAGTCGTTGGACTTCGGTTCAACAACTGGTGAAACTACCGTCGTCGAAGCAGTAAGTGAACGTCAGACGAACGATAGCAAGTTTGTATAAGTTTCATGGAACGGTTTTAGAACATATTTGATGAGCGCTCACGTCCTAGCTGAAACTAAAAACCAGCTAGTCCTTGAGGAGTACCGTTGCCGGTCGGACCATTGTAAAAGCCAAAGCTCCCACTCAGCGAGTCTGCTGCGTTGCAGAGGTAGTCTGTGCAGTGCCTGGCGTTTTGGCCACTGTCTACCGTGTAGAGTGAAGAGTCCCCATAGAGGCTTTGCGCCGCATTCCCGGTGCTTGCAGACTTATCGTTAGCTAGAGCGTAGATCGATCCCACTAGTGGCGTCGCAACGCTGGTCCCCCCGAATACTAGCCAACCACTCTCCCCATAGCTGTCATAGACCGCTACGCCGGTTGAGGGGTTAGCGTCCGCCGCAGTATCTGCGACGGTCCTGTTCGAAGGGCAAAGGGATCCCTCGGCTAAAGTTGGCTGCCAGGCTGGTCTTGGCTCGTACTTCGAACACCCAGATCCGCTTCCCGACCAGACCGTTTGGGTCCAACCCGTTGTCGAACTCCCGGTCAACGTGGTTCCTCCTACCGCCGTTACATAAGGAGACGCCGCAGGGTACTCGACGCCGTAGCCACCATCACCGGCCGCCGCAGTGACGACGACACCCGGGTGGTAGTAGTAACTGTCGCTACTGGTCTCCGAAGAGTACTCGGAACCGCCATAGCTGTTAGAAACTACCAAAGCACCAAGGTTTACCGCCTCATTGACCGAAGCACCAAGATCAGCAATCGTCGCCGAATTGGCCTCAACCAGCAGGATCTTACAGTTTGGACAGATCGCCGAAACCATATCTAAATCCAG
>JAKAPB010000429.1:924-2976 GCA_021823045.1 Actinomycetes bacterium
AGCCCAAGAGGTATTTGCACTCGGTAGCGACGTAGTGGAACCGGTCTCACCCACGATCGTCAAACAGCCGTTTGACGAGTTACAGGTAGTGGAGCCGGTATTTTGAAAAGTCAGACCAAACTGTTTTCTATACACGTTTAGGTCGGCCTGTGCATTTGGGTCGTTGTAGGCATCGACTATTGCCACCGTCGGAGCGCCACCCGATGCGAAGGTCGAGGAAGAGATATTACTTAGTCCATAAGCGCTCTGTAGGTCGGCTGGAAAATACCCGCTAGGACCAGAGGCTGTCCCACCGCCGCCGCCACCATGTCCTCCGCCTTTGTTCGACTTATTCGGATCCACGACGTGGGTTCCATGCCAATTAGCCGCCGGATCATTGAGTCGAATCGCTTCGCAATGTGCGACACCTTTGGCCGCCGCAGGAAGGCAGACCGGCACGTACTTAGACGCCGTCGCAACCGATGCACTCGCCGGTAATGCCGTTACGCCAGCTAGCGCCAACGATCCGGCGGTTGTGAGTGCCAAAAAAGCTTTTCTCATCAAAAACACCCTCCCCGCCCGAAGCGGACAAATCCCTCTAGGGCAACGCATCGACACTACACCTTGTTAACCATCTTTCGCAATATCCTCGGCTTTTACAATCCAATTGCCTCAGCACTCGTTGACCAGAGCGAACTTTGGGGGCTTCGACACCTAGCGTTGCTAGGGTCGATCAGTGGAGGGCAGCTCTAGACGGTGGTCAACTTGCGACCGTCGGACAACGGCAAACTCTGATAGTTTTCTTTTGATGAGCTTCGCAACCTACCCTAACGAAATGGTCGGCCTGGCCGATCAAATTTGGCGTCAACTAGAGTCCTACCACGACACGACCTACTTCGTGCAAGAATGCCGAGAGGCCTTCAAAGAGGTTGGGATCAAAGGTGGCTGGGCGAGGTACTTCGCTGGCAGGGCGGCACCGATGGGCGAGGCTAGTGCTGGTGCGGTAGTGGCGGCGTTTTACAACTTCGCACCGAGGATGGTGAGCAACTCCATCCCGGCAGCCTGGGAGGTAGCGACTCCAGCGCAGTTCATAGAAGCCCGACTTGTGGGTATCGACAGAGCGATGCGGAGGCTAATTGCTCCTTGGATCGACACCAAGGAGATAGCCGAAACTGCCGATGCACTAACCCAAGCCGCGCTTTCGGCTGATCCAGCCGGAAAGGTCCTCTTTGGAGCGAACGCCGGGCTCGAAGTACCTAGTAGCCCCCACCTCAAGCTATTCCATGCGGCGACTCTGATCCGAGAGCACAGGGGAGACCTCCATAACTCCCTTTTGATGAACAACGACATATCGGGCGTACAGGCTCACGTCTTGATGGTTGCCTTAGGCCACGGTAGCAGGGAAGATGTCATCTCGATGAGGGGATGGAATGAAGCCGAATGGTTCTTGGCAAAAGAATCGCTGATCGAACGCAGCTTAATAGCCCCCGATGCGACGGCGACTGTCTTGGGCCGAGAGCTGCGGATATCGATCGAATTGCAGACCGAGCTGGCGTCGGCTAAGGCATTGAGCCCCTTGGGAACCAAGCGAGCGGAGGCCGTTTTGGGCGTTTTAGTCCCGATTGTCAATGAGCTACGCAAAAGCGGAGAATTACCAGAATTTGCGACCTTAAGGGAGGAATTCGGCGGGCAATAGATCAGGGCTCGATTAGACCACTCCGCTTTCGATTTTTGCCCTTTTACAGCGAATGGGCAGTTCGCTTTTGGACGGTATTGTCTGTCGGTTCGCCCTCCATCAGAGTTTCTGGCATCCGTAGTGTGGATCATTGGCCAGCCCTCTAGACCCGAAGAGCTAGTTCTAGACCCTCTATAGACACTGGTCCAAATCGGTGTCGGCCAACTTCATTGTGGAAGTGACCCATGTAGACGTGCGCTAAACACGGTGGTGATCTCCAACCGATATTTGGCGAGATTTTCCGTTCCATGAAACTTATACAAACTTGCTATCGTTCGTCTGACGTTCACTTACTGCTTCGACGACGGTAGTTTCACCAGTTGTTGAACCGAAGTCCA
>JAKAPB010000430.1 GCA_021823045.1 Actinomycetes bacterium
TGCTTATGGCAACCATCGATTCGTCGATCACCTTGATAGCGATGCCTAACATCTTCTTAGGCATTCACCTAGACCCATTGGGGCGTGGCAATAGTTTTTACCTTCTCTGGATGATCCTCGGCTTTCTCGTTGTGACCAGCGTTTTGGTGGTCAGTTTGGGTCGGCTAGGAGACATGTTTGGGCGTGTAAAGATGTACAACCTGGGGTTTGTGATCTATACGGTCGGATCATTGGCGCTAAGTGTCGATTGGATGTATGGCAGGGCCGGTGCCACCTGGTTGATAATTATGCGGTTGGTTCAGGGTGTCGGTTCGGCATTTTTGGTTGCAAACGCATCGGCTATATTGACCGACGCTTTCCCGAAGAACCAGCGAGGCATGGCCCTCGGTATCAACCAGGTTGCTGGGATTAGTGGATCTTTTATCGGCCTGGTTCTCGGCGGATTACTGGGACCTATCGATTGGAGACTGATCTTTCTCATCTCGGTACCTATTGGACTCTTCGGTACGATTTGGGCCTATTTGAAGCTTGAAGATAGGGGAGTGCGAAGGCCGTCGAGCATTGACTGGCTCGGTAATTCGACCTTCGCATTGGGTCTTATCTTGCTTATGGTTGGAATCACGTATGGTATTGAGCCGGCGGGGGACTCAGCGACGGGTTGGACCTCTTTGCCGTTTCTTTTGGAACTGGGTCTCGGTATCGCCTTGTTGGTTGGATTCTTTTTTATAGAGACCAAGGTCGACAATCCAATGTTCAAGATTCCACTATTTAGAATTAGAACTTACCTTTTCGGTACCTTTTCGACCTTCCTGGTTGCGGTGTCACGGGGTGGCCTGATGTTTATGCTCATCATCTGGCTCCAGGGTATATGGCTGCCTCTCCATGGTTACAGTTTTGCGGCTACGCCACTGTGGGCGGGTATCTACATGCTCCCCCTCACTGTGGGGTTTCTGATCGCTGGGCCCATGTCGGGCCATCTTTCAGATAAGTTTGGGCCGCGTCTTTTCGCTACGATTGGCCCGATAGGGACCGCCGTCGCCTTCGTCCTGCTCCTTTTGATGCCGGTGGACTTCTCCTACCCATACTTTGCCGGTGTCCTTCTTCTCTCTGGACTTTCGCAAGGAATGTTCGCCGCTCCTAATCGTGCGGCGGTGATGAACTCTTTACCGCCAGAGAACCGTGGTGTGGGTGGAGCGATGAACTCGACCTTCCAGAATTCAGCACAGGTATTCTCGATCGGCATATTTTTCTCCTTGATGATTGCGGGCCTCTCGGCGGTGCTACCACGGGCCATGGCAACTGGCTTAATTAGCCATGGCGTAGACGCGAACCTGGCTCGGGGACTCTCACACCTTCCGCCGGTGTCGATTCTTTTTGCGGCTTTTCTCGGGTATAACCCGATTCAAAAGCTCCTCGGGCATAGGGTCCTGCTCGGCCTATCCCATCAGAACTACGTGATTCTGACCGGTAAAGAGTTTTTCCCGAAGTTGATTTCGGGCGCATTTTCTTCTGGCCTCCATGAAGCCTTTATTTTCGCCTTATCGGCATGTTTGATCGCTGCGGTTGTTTCGTCTGCTAGAGGTAGGCAGGTCTCGAGTGCCGTAGAGTCGGTACATGAAGTCACAATGGGGGCCTCGCCCTCCTTCGCTATCCATGGCGATGGTGGCCTGGGAATAGGTGAGGTACTCAACCCAGAGCCAGGGGCGAACAGATGATTTGGTGGTGCTTGAATTCGTGTGAGGTTGACCCGAGGGAGGTCAATACTTCTCGGTGTAGAAAGCCTCGAACGGTGGGTCGACTACCTAGCCAAGTGCGGATGATTTCGGTGTCTATGGCTGGGCAGAATGGTGCGATGTGCACCAAGGGATCTTTTGAGGCCTTGGAGCCAAAAGCGACGAGCGCCGATGTGAAAATAGTTTATTTGAACCATGAACACGCTAAATCGATCTGCTCGCGCGCGACAGATAGTATCCCCACATTGAGGCTTGACTCTACCAGAAGGAACATGGGGACATTTAGCTTTTACCCGGACCCTACATTGAGAGTGGGTATCTGACAATGGGAGTTTTAGAGGGCTCAACGGCTAATGGGGAGGGGACGGTGTCCGAAGAGACCGTCCGGAGTGCAAAAGGCCGTATGGGGTCGTTCTCCTTTGAGGGTGAGAGCGCCGAGGGCTTACTTCGGATTGGTGAGGTAACCAAGTCCACCGGGTTGACCGCTAGGACTTTGAGATATTGGGAGGAGATCGGGCTCATTTCTCCGATCGACCACATTGAAAATAGGGAAAGAAGGTATTCAGGCAAGGTCCTAGAACGAATTGACGTTATTAGGAGGCTCCAGGAGGTCTTGGGCCTCTCTCTCGCTGAGGTGAAAGCGGTTTTAGAACAGGAAGATCGGCTTTTGGAAGTTGTATCGCGATATCGAAAGGACCTCGACAGCGGAACTCGGTTGGTGATGCTGACCGAAGCAAAAAGAGCTAACGATGAGATCGTCAAGCGGCTTGACGACCGGCTGTCGGAGATTGGAAGATTTCGTATGGAAAGGGTAGAACGTGGACAGCGTATCGATTCAGCAATTGAGCAGATCTTGCGAGAGGCTAACGACTAGTGCCCCAATTCGAAATTAGAGTTGTTTCCCATTAGGCCAACCCGCTTTGCCTGATGGTGTGACGCCACCGAATTATTTCTAAGGTGTTTGACAGTTTTAACTCGACCTTGCATTACTCGGCGCAACCTACTCGGATTTGACGCTATACCCAAGTCTCACACATCCCCACTTTTTTCCCTCTATATAAAGCGGCGCTGAAACGTCCTTTATCAACGAGTAATGACCCCCTCCAAGGTCCCTTCGATAAATTTGAATGACAAATTGGGCTCGTGATTCAGCGGCTTTTTTGGCAACCTTGTCGGAGTAGATCCGTCGGTGACGGGAGTGCTCATTGTTCCATACCGGATCTGGACCCTGTGGTTGTGA
>JAKAPB010000007.1 GCA_021823045.1 Actinomycetes bacterium
TTCCGATCTGTGTTCCGGTGGATCGGATCCAGTGAGAGCAGTTGGTACGGACCATTGCCGATCTCGACGATCACTTTGCAATCAGTGGTACTCGGACACGTCATGGCAATCGGTACCAGCAATCCGACTCCAGCACTGGCATCACGAATGAGAAACGAATCCGTCACTCGATGGTGGCCGGGGAGAAAACTGAGCAGTCTGAGTCCACCCGAGGTTTCCACGGTCTCAAAACATGAGATGGTTGGGCAGGAAACTAGTTGACTATCAAATGGTGCGAAGATCGCCTTCGCATTCGTCGACAACTGCACTGGCTGACCGAGTTGGAGGCGTGTGCGATGGAGCCCGGTGAGATAGATGCTTGGAAGACCCAGCCCAGGACGCTCGAGCGTGAGAAGACAAGTCGGCGAGGTGTTCACGCATTCTAGTGACGGACTATCGACGTTCAACCCATTTGGCACCTGGACCGGTGCAATGCTCGAGCCCATCGCCCAAAAGCCGCTTGTGGATTTCTGAGTTCGTGCAATCACCATGCACCGGGCGGAGCTGCAGGTGAGTTGCTGCACAAAGGTGTTCGGGCTCTTCGTGGCTACGAGCGTCGAGACGGTCCCGTCGTCGGCAATTGAGGTGATGCGGATCTGCTGGTTCGTCCCCTGCCCAAACGCCTGATTGAAGTAGCAATCGGTGGAATCGCAGCTCGCTTGATCTTGCGGCTCTGTTGTGGCTGGACTGAGGGTAGTGGTAAAACCAGTGGCAAGACTCCCTCGGAGAGCCTCTTGGGACTCCACCATTGCGCCTGGCAGCGTTACGATGTCGATGCAGTTGGCAGCGGTCGCGCACGACACCTGGTCGGCAGCCCCTGAAGGTTCGTTGGGGAGTCTAAGAGGGCTCCACTCTGCGGACTGACGGATCGATACGAGTACCTCCGGGCTCCCTCCCACAGCCCCCGAGACCCAACAGGTCCCGTCCGATAGACAGCCGATGGAGGCGGGTCGGAAGTGACCCCCAAGGTCGAGACGACCCCACGACGAGCCGGCGTTATCGGTGACTAGAAGGACAGCATTCGTCCCAGACGGGCTCGGGTTGGTAACCGCATAACACGTCTGAGGACTCCGACAAGCAAGCCCCGAAACGAATGATGCCGACCCAGGAGGAAGAGAGATCCGGCTAAAGACCGTCTGTCCGGCGTGGTCCACCCACAGCTTGGAGTCCTTCCCGAATAGATCCGAGGTAGCGACGACACAGAACGAAGCTTCGCAAGTGAAGTTGCTCGGTGTAGCCAGAGCTGTCGAGGACCCAGAGAAGGACGACACCGAGGTGACTTCGAGTTTGGGTGGTCCTGACCCTGGATGCGCGGCCGCGCGTGTCCCTGCTCCGTGGAGCAGACTGTAAGAAACCGCCAGAACTGCACCGACCACTACAACGGTGGCGAGAATTATCATAACAATCGACGATCTGCGCCGCAGTCTCATTGGCCTCGCTCTCGACCGGCGGATGACCCACACCCCGCCTCCAATAGTCTACCCAGCACCAAGAACCTCTCCCTGATGGCTAGGGACTGGCGACGTCCTCTGCTCTCTCACGGATGAGGCTCGACCACACACCACTCTGACCGGGTTCTTGCGATTCACTTTGCCCGCGTGTCCAAACTTTGAAGAACGCATAGTGATATATTTAGGGCAGCTAATACTTCTTTTTACCGGAGCAGTGGCGTCGCCGATGTGACACACTCGATTGGATTTCAAAGAGTTTGGGCCGGTAGGTGGCTACCCCTCCCCGCTCCCAGGGTCGAAGCTCGCGGACGCCCCTGTTTACCACCGCCCACTGGCGGTGATATTCGGACAATTACTGGTAGCGGCGGTCGGACTCGAACCGACGACCCCACGATTATGAGCCGTGTGCTCTTACCTACTGAGCTACGCCGCCAGAGAGCCCCCTGTCGGAATCGAACCGACGACACCAGCCTTACCATGGCTGTGCTCTGCCGACTGAGCTAAGGGGGCGGCCCGATAAATACTACCGTTAATTTGTTCGTTCTCCCCGCCATTATCCCTCTAGCCGATAAAATTTCACTGCGTAATTGTTCCTAGGCCAACATCAGGGCTGAAAATGTATTCGAAACGGCCAAACATTCCCGACAAATGCCATTCAAAAGCGCTTCTCCGCCACAAAGCTCTCGGAACGCACTTAGAGCAAATACAGTTGTGACATGGAAATCCGCCCAGCCAGACTGGAAGACGCCGCGCAGATCGCTTCGATCTACAACTATGAGGTCCTCAACTCTACCGTCACCTTGGAGATCGACCCAAGGACAACCCATCAACAAGAAAAATGGATAGCTCGCCACTCGGGGGTTCATCAGGCGTTAGTAGCGATAGATCACGACGAAATCGTTGGTTACGCCTCTCTGTCCTCATACAAGATGAGGGCGGGTTACAACACGACAGTGGAGGACTCGATCTACCTTCACCATGGCCATCGAAGAAGAGGCACCGGAAAGTTGCTCCTGGTAAGGTTGCTCGAAATCGCCGCAGTCAGCGGCTTTCATACCTGCATAGCGAGAATAGTTGTAGGCAACGTCGCCTCGATAGAGCTTCACAAGTCGGTCGGATTCCGAACCATAGGGATCGAAAAGGAAGTTGGTCGCAAATTTTCGAAATGGCTTGACGTCATCGTTATGCAAAAGATGCTGAACTAGTCTAATTAGCTACATCATCCAAGCTTAAAAACCCGACTCACCAGAGAACTCCGAAACCGACGGAGTCCCTCCAGAGTTGGCCAAACAAGGGGCTCCTCGGCCGGCTAGCTTAGCCCGAGCTCAATAGGCCGACCTTGGGAAGCCCATTAACACCCAAAGTCCCACTCGAAGGATCAATCCCAAAGGTTATTCCCTTGGTCTACTGCAGCCCAGCAATACCAGGCCAAGATTGTCCGGTGGGGTCTGAACCTTTCACCTAGTGGATCCAGTGCCCTCGCTTTGATCAACTCGTCAAGACCGAATATCGATGAATAGCCCTTGCGCACCCCGAGATCGTCGATCGGCCATACATCCAATCGGCCCAGGTGAAAGATCAGAAACATTTCTGCACTCCACTTCCCCAAGCCTCTCTGGGAGGAAATGACAGAAATAATCTCTTCGTTAGACAAGTGGTCAATCCCATCAAGAATGAGGCTCTTGTCGATCGCATGTACCGCAAGTTCAAACAGTGCGAGTGACTTTGAGCCAGAAAATCCCAACGGTCTTAGGCCCTCAGGTTCCAAGCGCACTATGCCTTGGGGATTTATCACACCTCCGCAGGCCACTCGCAGTCGAGCGAGAATTGTCGAGGCGGCCTTGGAGGAAAGTTGCTGATTCGCAATCGCCTTAACCAAAACACTGAACGAGTCACGTCCCTCGGGCTCTGAGTCTCGAACGCTCACGGACTCGTCGTCATCGTAACGCGAAAATGTCGGAAGTCCGACCAGCTCGACAAGCCTTTTAAGCCTAGGTTCAATCATCACCACTCTCGCGGTGGCGCTAGCTAACGTTAAGGCCCGCCCAGCGTGAAGTTTCGAATCCAAATTACTCAGGCTCCGCACCTCGATACAGTCCAACAGCGTGTATTACTCGAGCCACCCCATCATCAACTATCCTTTGCGACATCCTACGAAGTCGGCTGGGGGAGAAAGGTAATCTTGCCCCTAGCATCACAACGGCGAGAGACACGACGAAGAGATACAAGATCCACGAAGCTATTGATGGGCCACCTGGGATGCCAAGAACTATCGAGCCAAGGGAAATTACCGTGGTCCCCCAAGTCGTGAGCTTCCCTGGGGAGCAGGCCAACACTAGTAGTCCCCAGGCTATATACCAGGGCTGGATCACGGGACCTAGCACCACTACCGTGACCATAGTTATGCCTATGAACCGCACTAGATTCTTTCGCTCGGAGGTCAAAAGCAGTCCAAGCCCTATAAGTCCTGCGATACCCACTCCGACGAGGCGGAATATCGATACATAAGTGGTAAAGGATGCGCCAAAATTTATGACATTGGTAATCTGATGCGCCAAATCGGCCAAAGCTACCATCGGAGCTACCGAGGTAACGACAACCCCCGGCGTGGAAAGGGCTAAGAGCCAGCCCCATCCAAGACCAGATATGATCTTCAAAGTACCGAAAACCACCACGGTAATTATCACAGCTAGTGCAGCGCCTCGGAGTCGCTTCCTAAAGGGCTTGACGTCGATCCAGTTGTAGCCCAAAAAACCAACCGCTACTATCGCTGGAATCTTGACCGCAGCAGCTAGCGCACAAAAGACTATTCCGACAATCCGCCTACCCTCAAGAAAATACGCGATCCCAGCGAGCATGAGCCCCGTCATTATCGAATCGTTATGCCCCGCCGATGCAAAGTGGTACATCACCATTGGATTCAGAGCAACGAGAACGAAGGCCAGCGTTGGACTCTTGCCAAGTGACGTGGCTATCCTCATCGAAAACTTTCCGATTAAAACGGCGCCCAGCAGTGCCAGCAGTCTCAGCAGCAGCACTGTAAGCAACGGATTATGGTCAGTAAATTGGACGAAAAGACTATCGAGGTAGAGGAACAAGGGTCCGTATGGCGCCTTCGCCTTAACCCAGAATGGGTCCACTGTCGCAAGGTAGCTGTTAGATCCCAGGGCGATAGGACCATTGGAATAGGGATCTATTCCCCTCGCTACCATTTCTCCTTGGGCCGCGTAGGAGTAGACATCCCTGGAAAAGAGTGGCCCGGCGATCATCAAAGGGGTAATCCAGGTCCAAAAGGCGCTCCACAAGGCCCGAGGTGAGATCCGGTATCCCTTCCGGACTAGCCCAACGAGGCGCACCCAGACGTAGCAAGCGAGCGCCACCCCTAGGTAGACTAGCCATCGAGCCAGAAACTCGAGCAGCGGATTTCCCGGCACCGGATGAGATGGAACACCGATGAACCAAGACCCAGGAATCTTCGAAGTAAATGGGGAGTTCTTTTGAAGCGTTCCAGCGAGAATCAACACCGATGCGACGAGACCTATGACTATTGGCTCTACTAGTTCAGAGGCCTCAAGTTGAATGCCTTTAGGGGCATCTTCCGCATGCCACCTGATGGGATTTAGGCCGAAAACACGCATGTCCCTAGTCTAATTTCCCCAAGTAGAGGAACTTGAAAGAATCGGTCTGCAAGGAACAGATCATTGGCGCCTTTCGAGATGAGCCACTCTAGCACTCCAGCAAAGTGCCCTGTCCTGTCGCCAAGACCGGGCACCAAATTTGGTGGGCCGGGAGGGATTTGAACCCCCGTAGGCTGTGCCGGCAGATTTACAGTCTGCTCCCTTTGGCCACTCGGGCACCGACCCATGCTAGAACAGGATAGCCTAACGGATTATGCCTACGTTCGATGTTGTTTCGGAAGTTGATATGCAAGAAGTTAGAAATGCCGTAGACCAGGCGGGTCGAGAAGTAGCTACCCGCTTCGACTTCAAAAACACTAACTCGCTAATCGAGATATCTGACAAGGAGATCAAACTCTCCTCGTCGACCGAGGATCGCATAAAAGCCCTCATGGTGGTGCTCGAGGAAAAACTTGTCAAAAGGCAAGTGTCGCTGAAGGTCTTGGACCGGGGTCCCCTCGTTGAAGGTTCTAAGGGTTCGGTAAGGCAGAGTGTCAAAGTGGTCGCTGGGATCTCCACCGAGAAGGGAAAGGAGATATCCAAGTTCATACGAGACCTGGCCATAAAGGGAACAGTACCAACCATTCAGGGAGATCAATTGAGGGTTTCGTCGAAAAAGCGAGACGACCTTCAATCGGTAATACAAAGCCTGAAGGAAGCCGACTTTGACATTCCGCTGCAGTTCACGAACTTTAGGGATTAGTCGACTCTATCGATCCGATTCGACCCGGAAGGCACGACTTACCTTCCGAGCCCCTGTCGAGATGTTTGAGGGACGCAGAGGGGTGCTTTAGTTTGCCGGAAAACCTTAATGGTTACTTGCTGGCCCCGTCTAAATGGTGTCCGAGGCAAGGCTTCTTGGACGTATCCCTAAACGAAAAGGTCCTTGTTGTTTCGGACTTAAGCCTTTCCAACCTGACCAGTTCCAGCGATCCGAGACTTTCCAGTTCCAACACTTCAAAACTCGTCGAGGCCCTGGCAGGATTCAAGGGCGACGGTCACCTGATTGTCTTGGGCAACCTCCTCGATCTCGGCTACGCTGATCCGACTGCGAGTGAGGGGGAATCTGCCGAAGAGGCCCTCAATGCCAACGAGCAGGTTGTCGACTTCATCGCCAACTTTACGAAAAACCACAATGGGCGCGTCATCATTGTGCCCGGCCTAAAAGACCGCTCGCTCGCGTGGGACGAAGAATTATCCAATGTGGTCACCGCCCGACTAGGAGCGACTCTATGTCTGGAACTAGAGGTTCGCTTTCACTCACTAAATCGGATCGAACGGGTCCTAATAACTTCTGGCAGGGAATTTGACGAACATGCAAGGGCTTCTGACCCCTATTCGCCATTCGACACTCCGTGGGCAACGCATCGACTAAAAGACGTATTGCCCAAGTCGCTCCGAGAAGGATCATCTCTCCTTTGGGGAGCCGAGCGACTCCAAGATCCGGAGGACCTAGCTGGACTGGCCGCTTCCCGAATCGTTTACTCAAAAGTCGGCAAGTACAGCATCTTTGCTTTGATACCCATCGCCTTGATGGTCCTCCTACGAATACCTCTTCTTGCTACTCTTCCTGGCATCGGTCGACTGAACAACCTTAGATCCCTTGGCCAGCTAAGGATAGAACTATTGTCCATTACCGCCCTCATCGACATCATCGTTGTAATTTCGATAATCTTCTTTCTCGCTCAGCGGGTATATTCAGCACTTTCCAAGGCCTCTCCGACAACTGTTGGCACGAAACGCGATCTAAATATCGCTAGCAGAATCGGAGCACAAGGCGTGTTGCGCAGGGGCTACAAGGCCCTAATTGCCGCCCACAATCGCCAGCCTGAACTTATCAAGGTCGGGTCTGGCTTTTTTGCCAATCCAGGCGGCACGCTACCAATTCTCAAAAAGATGCCGGGCCGTTTGGGACTGCCAGCTACCTACTCAGTAATCTCCGAGGTAAGTTGGCTCGAACTGAGTGCAAATGACACCCTCAAAATAGAACTATTTGGATTCACCACATCAACATACGCGCCTCTCGTCAACCGAATAGTCTCACACCAAGATCGAACCTTCCCAAATGTGCCGTCCCTCATAGCTTCCCTTCCAGGTGGGCAAGACTACGCCGAAATAGACCCGAGAGAGCTCATTAGGTTTCTCAGACCGCGGCGAATAGCCCATATTTCCGTTCTGGCACTTGGCATCATCGACCTGGCCTCGGCCCTGACCCCTCCACTGCGAAGCCGCCTAAGGGATATACTCGAATTCCTTCCTTCTAATGTTGCGACCTTTGCTGATGCAACCACAGCCCTCATAGGCGTCGCTCTTTTAGGATTGAGTTTTGGAATCTCAAAAGGCCAGAGACTAGCCTGGACCATTTCGACGGCTGCGGTCGGTATCGGAGTATTATCAAATCTTCTAAAAGGTGGCGACTTCGAAGAGGCTACCGCACTGTTATTACTCCTGGCCTTCCTCCTACAAAACCGTGCCGCTTTCGATCAACGAGGATCGCGCGAAAAGTTTCTAAATCGGCTAATAAAGGCCATTTCTTACTGGTTACTTACCCTGCTGATCGGGACGGCGTCGATTTGGCTCGATGGCACATTTCAGCGACATACGCGACGGATCACTATCACCAAAGCCGTGGTCGCTGCGGCCTCTCGGATGGTAGCGTCCCCGATTGGAGTCCTTCCTCATCTTCTGAATCGCTTTATTTCTCCGACCCTGTTCACCGCGACTATCGGAATCGCAATTTACTTAGTAGCGGGGCTCTTCCTTCCATATGTTGCAGAGCTGACGTCGGAACACTACTTTCGAACTTCCTCCGGGTTGACCGAGCGAGAAATAGTCGCTAACTACTCTAAAGGAACTCTGGACTATTTTGCCCTGCGCGATGACAAAGAACACTTCGTATCACATGACACTTTGATCGCGTACGCAAACTATGGGTCGACTTGTCTGATTTCACCCGACCCAATCGGACCAGAAGTGGGTGCAAAGCAAGCCGCTAAAGAGCTCATTTCGACACTTCGATCGAGAGGAAAATCGGTAGCAGTTTTGGGGGCTTCACAGGAATGGGTCGAATTCTATCGCTCGGTCGGATTACATGAGTACTACATCGGAGATGAGGCCGTTGTCGACGTGACCGCTTTATCGCTGGAAGGAAAGGCACATAAAGGTCTTCGTCAAGCAGTAAATCGTGTCAGAAAATACGGTTATACGTCCGAGTTTCTCTCACCGTCAGAAATTACCCCCGACACTAAAGATCAGATCATTGAGGTAATGACACGATCCCGAAAGGGCGATGCCGAACGGGGCTTCTCGATGACCCTTGGCCGAGTTGCCGATCCAGCCGACGAGGAGCTGCTGATCACTTGCTGTAAGGACCCTGGGGGTACTCTGGTCGGTTTCTGCCAGTGGGTTCCAGCTCCGGGAATCGACGGATACAGCTTAGATCTGATGCGGAGGGACATTGGAGAACACCCGAACGGTCTGATCGACTTCATGATAGTTGAAACGATAGAGCATCTGAAGACTCGAGGGAAAACTCATCTCTCATTGAACTTTGCTACCATGCGCGGAGTCCTCGCAGGAGAGCGAGGCGACGGCATAACCCAGCGGGTAGAGAAGATGGTGCTTAAACGACTCTCCGACTCAATGCAAATCGAGTCCCTCTGGAAGTTCAACTCGAAATTTGACCCGGATTGGTCTCCTCGCTACCTCATCTACGACAAACTCGAGAACCTACCGTCGGTCCTGCTGTCGGTCGCCAAAGCTGAATCGTTCTGGGAGATACCGGTCATTGGTCGCTTCCTCGGCCAGGATCAGGAAAAAAGGCTCGGTCCTTTCAGTAGGAACGCCAACTCATCGAGCGAGCCAAACGGTAATTCATCTTGATCCGTGCCTGCAAGCGGGGTTCTTTGCGCAACAACCCAGCCCTAAGGTGAGTTCGATTTTTGACCCAAACCAAACCATCTGGCAAGATCGAGAAACAACAAGGGCTTCAACCTGAAGCATATTTCGGAGAATTAGATGCTAAACGACACAACTACTGGTCTCACTTCGGGTCCAGAATCAAACTCAAGAACCAAAAGGGACAGCAAGCTTGCGTGGCTATCGGCGGCCACCGCTGCGCTCACCCTGGCATTAGTCGGGCTTGGCAGTACCGTTAGGGTGACCAACTCGGGGATGGGTTGCCCGTCTTGGCCGCTCTGTTACGACCAACTAGGACCCATCTACCGTCTCCATCCAATTCTCGAAGAATCTCATCGATACCTCGCCTCGATCGTCAGCGTCCTTGTAATCGCCACCTACCTGCTAGCCAGACGCTCAAAGGACTCTCTGGCAACCAAAAAGCCAGCTCTGGTCTCATTGGCGCTGGTAATTATCCAGGTATTTTTGGGTGGGCTAACCGTACTGGCCAAGAATGCACCTTGGACGGTAACGCTTCATTTGATGGTGGGTCTGATATTCCTTTCCGTCACCGTGGTGACGGCGGTGATAGCCTTCTCCGGTAGAGCCGAATACCCCTTGTCTCCCCTCAGCAAACGGTGGGGAATGATCGCAATAGGATCGACACTCGTGCTGCTCCTCTCCGGAAGCATTGTTGTAGCCGCTGGGGCTGGCGCGGCCTGTCCAACCTGGCCGGTATGCTTCGACCCCGGTCCCACCCGGCTCGTCTATGTAGCGTTAGCTCATCGATTCTTTGCCGCTGTCGCTGCGGCGTCAATCATTGTTTTAGTAGCTCACGGTTGGTCAGCTGGCACAAAACTCTGGCGAACTTGGTCGGTGGTACTGCTTGTCCTGTTGGCCGGAGTTGCTTCACTCGGGGCCGCCTCGGCCCTCACCAAATCAAGTCCTTTTTGGGCTGATATTCATCTGGTGGCTGCGGGTACATTATGGGTTGTATTGACCATAGTCGTAGTATCGGCAAAGGAACAATCAAGGGAGGAGGCACTGCGAAGCTAATACGGATAACTCCCGTCATAGCTCGTTCTAGCGAGAAAGGCTAAAACCAGCTACCACAAAGGTCAGCTGGAGTCGCCTTCAGATTTGCGATGGCGACAAGATCAGCCTCGCAACCAATTGACCTTTTGCGCTTCATCTGACAGCCCGCAATCGGCCTACGCCACCATCCGGTCTAACACGTCTGCCGGGGGAACATTAGGAGCGCAACCCAATTTACAGCCTGCCCAAAAGCTCTTTGTTGGTATAACTTCCTCAGCTCGTCGGTCCGATCCGACACCTCTTCCCTGGTGAATGGAGACAACGGTAATCCCTCTGGCGGAGGGCCCGCCAGAGGGATCAAAGACATATCGTGAGAGGTGATCAATACTTCGACGCCTTCTTCAATAGCGCCAAATCGAAAGCCAATGAGTCCGATGGCTATTAAGTGCGATCTCAGTGCATTAAAACCGCTTGGTGGGCGAAGGTTACCAATGGCGACGAGTAGATACCGAAAACAATCGTAAACGCCATAGCGAGACCAACACCTACCAGAGTAACCACAGGAGGCCTATAGGTTATCTTCTCGGTCTCAACCACGGTGGCCAGCCCACCACCAGATGCCGGCGCCGTCAACTTCTCGTCATCCTCCCTGTCTGTATAGATTGCGAAGGCAAGCCTCAAATAGAAGTAGACCGCCACCACCGCAGTCATCATCGCCGCTACCGCTAGCAAATACTCCTTTGACTGAACGGCTGCCGCTATAACAGAAAACTTCGCCAAGAAACCGGTCGTAAATGGCGCTCCGGCCTGAGCCACCATAAATATTGCGAGCACAAGTCCCAGTGCAGGATTCTGCTTTGCCAATCCTCGTAGGTCTGAAACAAGTATCGGTCCCTCGAAGTTGCCCCTCGCCGCCGACACCATCGAAATAACGCCAAAAGTCCCGATAATCATGACCGAATATGCGAACAGGTAATATAGGGAATCCGACACGCCGGCTGCGGTCGCCGTTGCCAGCCCAATCAGGATGAACCCAGCATGGTTTATCGAGGAGTATGCGAGCATCCTCTTCACATCCCTCTGAGATAGTGCAAGTACCGCTCCCACGACCGTAGAAAGCACCGCCAAAGTGATGATCAGTGGCTTCCAGTCAAGACTAAGCGTGCTGAATGAGACGTAGAAGATTCTCAACAGCGCAGCGAATCCACCCGCCTTAGCCACTCCGGCCATATATCCGGTCACCGAAGTAGGAGCCCCCTGGTATACATCGGGCGTCCAGAAGTGGAAAGGAACCGCAGCCACTTTGAAGCCAAGGCCAACAAGCATGAGAACCATGCCCGCCAGTAGTACACCATTAGAAGTCAAGGTGTTGGTCGCAAGGTATTGGGCAATCTTCGATATGTTCGAGGTGCCAGTTGCTCCATATGTCAAAGCAATGCCGTAAAGAAAAATAGCCGAAGAAAATCCACCGAGAACAAAATACTTCATCGCTGCTTCTTGCGATTCAGAAGCGCTTCTTCTAAATCCAACCAGGACATACAGAGCGATCGAAAGGATCTCAAGGCCCAAGAAGACAACTATCAGATCATTAGCGGCCGCCATAAACATCGCACCCGATGCAGAAAGCAAGATGAGTGCCGAATATTCAGGCCCTTTCGCCGCGTCGTTAAAGACAACACCCTGCGCTATCAGCAGTGAAAGGAGTACCGACGCCGAAATCACGACCATCAAAAAGGTTGAAAACCCATCTGAAGAAATCGCTCCGGCTATCGTCGCCTTGGCTCCCTGAGACCTAACAACCTCAAAAAGATGAAGTGACCACTCGCCAGCGACCAAAGTAGCGACTACCCCTATCGCCGTATAAGGCCAAGTCAGGTCCCGCCTCGTAGTCAGTGATGACACGATCATTGAGACAATTGCCGCACCGAGCATCACGAGTTCCGGAAGGATCGAAGAATAGTCGATCCTCGGCAAGGCTATCTTCGCCGTGCCCGCAAACGTCAATAGAAGGTGCGGACTCACTTGCTCACCCCGCTTCCAATTGCAGAACCGCTAGTTCCTGGAGTTGTGTAGGTCACCGACATCTGTCGCATCAGGGTATGCACTGAAGGATCAATCCGATCTAGGAAAGGTCTTGGATAGACCCCGATAAAGACAATCAGGATCAAGATTGGGGCGATGGCAAGAAACTCACCCTTTTTGATCTCGGCGAAAGGCCGGTTAGCCTCATCCTTACGATGAAACACCTTCTGGTAGGCCCAGAGCAGGTATATCGCCGAGAAAATCACGCCGGTAGCGGCGACTACCGCCCACCACCTATGAGTAACAAAAGTTCCTAAAAGTATCAGGAACTCGCCGACAAACCCATTCAAGCCGGGAACCCCAATGGAGGCCATCATCACCAATGTAAATACACCGGCGAAAATTGGGGCCTTTGACTGAATTCCCGACAAAACATTAGTATCAGTGCTCTTGTGTCGTTCGTAAATCAACCCGACCAGCAAGAACATTCCCGCCGTGTATAGCCCATGATTCACCATCTGAAGTACCGCTCCAGATAGGCCTTGAGTACTAAGTGCGAATAATCCAAGGACGATGAAACCCATGTGCGAAAGAGATGAGTAAGCAATTAACCGTTTCAGATCCTTTTCGCCCGAAGCCACGATCGCTCCATATACGATGCCGATCACTGCGAGCGTCATAAGGATTGGCGCTAAGGACTTAGCAGCGGCCGGAAAAAGCTGGAAATCAAAGCGGATCATTCCATATGTGCCAAGCTTCGCCATGACGCCCGCAAGAATCATGACGGTTGAGGTTGGAGCCTCACCGTATGCATCTGGGGACCAGGTATGAAAAGGAAATACCGGGGCCTTCACTGCGAAGGCGGCGGTGAAGGCCAAGAACAGCCATTTTGCCGTTGCGGAGCTTAAAGTCGTCTTGGTAAGTTGAGCCAGTTCGAAGGTCAAGTGGCCCGTTGTCGCTTGGTGGATGAAGACGAGGCTCAAAATTCCAACCAGCATGAATGCTGATCCCAGGAAGGTGTAGACGAAGAACTTAACCGCCGCTTTACCGCGATTCTTAAAGCCCCAGTTTCCAATCAGGAAGTAGGTCGGGATCAAGGTGAGCTCAAAGAGGAGAAAGAAGCCAAAGAGGTCGAGGGCCAAGAAACTCCCGATACACGCCGCTTCCAATAACAGCATCCACGCTACATAAGCCTTCTCATCTTTATTCTCAGCGGCTCCGAAGAGCGCGACCAAAAACAAAAGAGATGTCAGAAGAACCAAGACTAGCGAAATCCCATCGACTCCTAGGGACCAGGAAATTCCGAAGGTGGGAATCCAACTATGGATCGACACCATCTGAAATCCGCCAAAACCAACCTTGAACTGTGCAGCCATTGCCACAGAGATAGCAAATACCACCAGAGCTAGTCCCCTACCAAGGTTCCTAAATACCTTTGGGCTCAAGCTCTTTGGCAATATCGCCAGCCCGAGTGACGCCACCACCGGGAGGATTATCAAGACATTCAAATAAGGAAACAAGTTCAACTCTCCTTGGAGCCGATGGCTGAGTATCTACAGGGCGCTGTGGTCGGAGAATCCATCATCCACCAGCCTTAATAACTGCATAGCCGAGCAAAATAACTGCCCCAAAGGCTATTCCTAACGCATAACTCCTGACATAGCCGGTCTGAATCCTGCGGAGGATCCCCGACAGTTTGGCAATTGCGGTGGCTACGAGGACGACTACCCCATCGACGATCTTGCGGTCGACCACAGTGTCCATCTTGAGCGCCAAAGCGGTGCTAGGCCTGGCAAAGACTGCGTCATACGCCAGATCGATTCCCCAAGCACGCTTGAGAAGTGCCGGCTCTAGGTTCGGCTGATCCCAATTCGTCCGCCATAGCGACCAGGCTAAAGATATACCTATCACTGCAAACACTGCGTCCATCGAACCAAGCACG
>JAKAPB010000431.1 GCA_021823045.1 Actinomycetes bacterium
GTCCAAGATGTAAAAGGTGTGTCCGGTAGCTCTTTTGGAAAGCTCCGTAGCCAGCTTGACGCGTTGAGCCTCTCCGCCTGAAAGGGTTGTGGCACTCTGCCCGAGCTTCACATAGCCGAGTCCGACTTCGTCGAGTGTCTTTAAGTGCCGAGCGATCTTTGGTTGTGCTGAAAAGAAGGTGCTGGCTTCGGAAACTGACATATCCAAGACGTCAGCAATCGACTTGCCCTTCCAGGTCACCTCCAAAGTGTCACGGTTATATCTTGCACCCTTACAAAGTTCGCAAGGTACATAAACGTCAGGAAGAAAGTTCATTTCAATCCTGATAGTTCCATCACCGGAGCAGTTCTCACACCTGCCGCCTCTGACGTTGAAGGAGAACCTTCCCGGCATATAGCCCCTTGCCCGGGCCTCCTGGGTCTCAGCGAATAGCTTTCTGATCCCGTCGAATACTCCGGTATAGGTGGCCGGATTGGACCGGGGAGTTCTACCTATCGGCGACTGGTCAATATCGACTACTTTATCGATGCTTTCAATTCCAGATATACTCCTGTGCCTACCCGGTACGACCTTTGCCCGATAGACCTTCTGCCTCAATCCCTTGAGGAGAATCTCATTAACGAGGGTAGACTTTCCAGAACCCGAGACACCTGTGATGGCGGTCAGTTTGCCCAAAGGAAACTCGACGGTGATGTCTTTGAGGTTGTTCTCCTTAGCGCCTTCAACTACCACCGAGGCACCGTTTCCCTCTCTTCGATAGCTGGGCAACGCAATCGACTTTCTGCCGGAAAGGTAGGCCCCCGTTACCGAAGCTTGGGCGGAACAAAGGTCCGCGTAGCTGCCGGCAGAAACCACCTCGCCGCCGTGTTCGCCCGCACCTGGGCCGATATCTACTATGTAGTCGGCGGACTTGATCGTGTCCTCGTCGTGTTCGACGACGATAACGGTGTTACCAAGATCACGAAGTTTGGTCAAGGTCGCAATCAACCTATGGTTGTCCCTCTGGTGCAACCCAATCGACGGTTCATCTAGGACATAAAGCACGCCCGCAAGACCCGATCCGATCTGGGAGGCCAGCCTGATCCTTTGGGCCTCTCCCCCAGATAGCGAAGCCGAAGCCCGTGCCAAGGTTAGGTAATCGAGCCCTACATCGAGCAAGAAGTTGAGCCGAGCGACGACCTCCTTTATCACCTGCTTGGCTATTTTTGTGTCCCTTGACGATAGCTTCATAGCCGATATCCGCTGGGCGCAGCGCGATATCGAAAGGCTACACAGGGAATAGATATCCAGCCCATCAACGGTTACGGAGAGGGATTCGGGTTTGAGGCGCGCCCCCGAGCATGCCGGACAGGGGGCAACCCTCATGTAGCCTTCCCACATCGCCCGGTAGGAATCGGACTCCGCTTCTGTCAACTTTCTTTCGAGCCACGGGACGACTCCCTCATAGTTGAGTGAAAATTTTCTCGTCTTCCCCCATCTATTTTGGTGAGATACTATGACCGCTTCGCCAGTGCCATATAGAACAATCTTCTTCTGCTCCTCCGTCAGGGTCGACCAGGGCTTATTAAGCGGAATTCCATTTTCCCGCGCTACTGACTCAAGGACGGATTGGAAGTACTCAGACCTAACGCTCGCCCATGGAGCAACCGCCCCCTGAAGTATGCTGAGTCTCTCGTCAGGTATAACCAGTTCTACGTCGGCCTCAAATCTAGTACCAAGGCCGTCACAGCGAGGGCAAGCTCCGTAGGGTGAGTTGAAGGAAAAACTCCTCGGCGCTACCTCTACGATGCTAACTCCACAGTTAGGGCAGGCCAGTGCATTTGAGAAGACCAGCAGGTCTAGATAGTTTCCGGACTTGTCGACAACTTGCGCCTCGAGCATCCCAGAGGTCAATTCAAGGGCTGCCTCAACGGAGTCGGTCAGTCTCCTCTGGATGCCGTCTTTGACAACTAGCCGATCTACCACCACGTCGACGTTGTGGTTCTCATAGCGGGCCAACGAAAGCTTGGATCTGTCAGAAAGCTCGATAATCTCGCCATCAACCCTTGCCCTCGAAAAGCCCTTTCGTGCCAGATCGTCCAGTAGTCCTTGATACTCTCCCTTGCGTCCCCGTACCACGGGAGCCAAAAGCAAAAACCGAGTTCCCTCTTCGAGAAGCATCAGTCTGTCGACGATCTCTTCGGCACTCTGCTTGGATACCTCACGATTACATTGCGGGCAGTGCGGAACCCCAATCCTGGCATAAAGCAGACGAAGGTAGTCGTATACTTCGGTCACCGTCCCTACCGTTGAGCGGGGATTTTTAGATGCAGACTTCTGATCTATGGAAATCGCCGGTGAAAGGCCCTCGATAAAATCTACATCCGGCTTCTCCATAAGCCCCAGGAACTGCCTCGCATACGAGGAGAGGGACTCCACGTAGCGTCTCTGACCTTCAGCAAATATGGTGTCAAAGGCCAAAGAAGACTTACCCGATCCCGAGAGACCGGTAAAGACGATTAGTCGATCACGCGGAAGCTCTACGGAAATGTTCTTCAAATTGTGCTCTTTTGCACCCTGTACGATGAGCTTCTCTGCCATATTCCAAGTGTAGTTTCAACCCGAAAATATTTTCCGGGTTGACCTTTGGCGTCTAGGACGACGCAAGTACCACCGAAGCCATCGTGACCAGAGCTCCAAGTAATTGTGGCCTAGTCAACTTCTCTTTGGCAAAGATGGATGCGAGTGTCGTAGTGGTGACCGGGTAAAGAGCCCCAAGTGCACCCACCAGGGCGAGCTGACCTAATTGAGAGGAGGCAGCAAAAAGCGCATTCGCGCCAATGTCCAACAGCCCTACTAGCCCGAGAAATAGCAAAGCCGACCTGTCAGCCTTGAGGTGTGGTTTGCGGATCAGGGCCAAAACCAAAAGCACCACAATGTTGGTGACTCTCTGAACGGCTAGAGT
>JAKAPB010000432.1 GCA_021823045.1 Actinomycetes bacterium
CTCGGCGAGGACATTTCTATCAAAATCAACCTTTGAAGAGGAGAGTTGCCCAAGTAGGGCGGACATCGAGTCGGTCAGCTCCACCGTCGCTTCGCTCGCTATCTCTATTCGAATGTCTCGATCCAAATGTCTATCCAAATGTCTATCCTTTCGACAGAGCACCAACTCCGGGTCCGAAGTAACTCACCGTCAAAACTCCCAGTTTTGTGAAAAACCACGCCTTGCCCAGCAGGTGAATCGACCGATGCCAGCAAGGGCGCCAATCCAATCTGCACGTTCGCCAAAATCGTAGTCGATCTAAACGCCCGCCTTGTTTGGGCCCCCTCCGACCAAACCTGCCGAAGAGCTCTTATCTGCTTGGAGCGGCCTCACCGCTAGGCTCTCGTCGCTTATTGTGGTTTTACCGACTGGCATCTGCGCCTGCATCAACTACCAAGGTAGTTGATGGTTTTAGGTCGGCTCCATGGCCGATATCCGCTTCGGGCACAGTCAGCTCTTCTACTGCGCGGAAAGTTTTTTGATTCAAGTTCACCCGAAGGACGAGATGGACACTCCTTGAATGACCGTCCGCAGATGCTGAGGCTGGCAAGCAGCCTTGGTGCAGCGTCAATGGTCACCTGTTAGCCTGCTCAGCAAGCCGGGGGCTAATTTACGCTAAATTAGTTTAAATCTGTACTATTTATCCGACAGGTGACCCCTGACCTCGATATCTATCACCTGAATCGCTTCAAAAAGGCGGGTCTAGCACTACCTTTGAAAGTTCCATGAGAATGCGCTATGGTCAAAAAATTCGCCGCGGACAGTAGCCTATAGATCAATGGCGGATATTAGGTGGCAGAGAAGAATCAGGAAAGAGCTTGAAGATCCGGTGTTGCTGCTCGCCTTTCAGGGTTGGAGCGACGCCGCCGAATCTGCCTCCATGGCCCTCGACTACCTGCGGAAAAAGCTAGGTGCACGGCTAATAGCTACCATATCGGCGGATGAGTTCTTCGACTTCACCGTCGTGCGACCTCAAGTCACCTTGGACTCAAAGGGTGCAAGACGCTTAGTCTGGCCCGACGTAAGGCTTTACGTAGCGGAAACCCCCCCGGGGCAGTGCGACTTTATCCTCCTCAAGGGGTTTGAACCACAGCTGAAGTGGCGGCGATTTGCCAACACCGTCCTTGAAGCCTCGCACGAACTCGGGGCGACTCGGGTGGTATCTATGGGGGCGCTACTTTCAGATGTAGCGCACTCCAGGCCTATCAGGGTTATTGGCTCCTCGTCGGATCCGCAAATCACCATCAAGACCGGGTTGACTCCGTCTAGGTATCAGGGCCCCACTGGGATTGTCGGGGTGCTTCAGGCGATGTCTCAGCAACAAGGGATGGTCTCCACCTCCCTCTGGGCAAATATCCCTCACTATGTCGCACAGACTCCCTCCCCCAAGGGTGCGTTAGCCATTGTCAAGAAGCTCCAGCTTCTACTAGATCTGGACTTAGACCTGAGCGATCTTGAGTCCGCAACCCGTGACTATCAGATACAGATCGACAAAGTAATAGCTTCCGATGAGGATGCCCAGGCCTACGTCGCCGAACTCGAATCTCGAGTAGAAGACGACGAAGAGCCCGAGATAATGAGGATCGCATCCGCAGAGGAGATAGCCACCGAGGCGGAGAAGTTTCTACGGGGTCTTGCCACCGACGAGTAATAGCCTTACCTGCCCCCTCTTGTCACCCGCTTGTCACCCGCTTGAAGACCACCTCAGCGCCTTACCATCCTGGTGACTCAGTCGGTTCTTTAGGACTGCTTTCGGGGTAGGTCGAAGTAGGCCTTTACGTCTTCACCATCGAGGGCTCGATAGATTTCGGGGATCCAACGCTCTAAGCTCGGCATCGGTTTCGGTAGATTCTCCCGTGAGAACCATCCAACGTCGGTCACCTCCAAAGGGTGGGCCTTGAGTGATCCGCCAATTACCTTGCATAAAAATACTAACGAATACATAGGGATTGCGGTGAATCCCCTTCTCATCCCGTCGAGAACGCCGATTAACTTGATCGGCTCGACGTCTATTCCGGTCTCTTCATGGACCTCTTTGATCACTACCTCTGAAGCCGAATACCCTATGTCCGCCCAGCCAGTCGGGTAGAGCCAGACCCCCGAGTCTGACCTCTGGACTAGCAGAATCTCGTCTTGGTCATTTTTTACCACTGCCGCGACCGCACACTTGGGGGTCACGTATCCGGGGACGCCACTTCCAACCTGGGATCGATAGATCTCGAATAGTTCGTCAGCCCCCTGATCGCCGACTGAAAAACCTTCGCCAGGCACCGAGCTAGCGATGCGTATTTCGGCGGCAACCCGAAGAATTTCTTCGAATCGCTCCTGTTCATAGAGGCTTTCAGTGAAAGCGAGCCCCGTTCGGGCGATAGCGGACAATCTCTCCGCCCACTGAATCAAATCGGAATCTTTGGCAGCCATCAATGACTAACGCTAGTTAGATTTCTGCTGGCTCGCACGAAGATCTGGGCAACTTTCAAAGATCATAAAGATTTGCAGCTCACCAACTGGCGATCAGCCACCCTTTGGGCCTAGACTGTACCTAGTGAGCGTAAGGGATAACTGTAAGCACTACATCCTCCAGAGCGTGTCGGTTGGCGACAAGCTCGAGAGGTGCAGGTTGGCAATGAATAGAGAAATCCCGTTCTCCTGTCCGGAAGATTGCATCTTCTTCGAGCAAAAAACGGGTATCTCCAAGGTCGGTTGGCACGTGCCGAATCAGAAATCGAGAAAGAGGCCTAACCCGCCGAACTAGCTTGCTGCGGACGTCCTCTTCTTGGTGTCGAAGTATGCGAACCCGGGATCGGAACTCGTCGGCTCTAAATTGATACTCTGTTCTACCGCCGCACTCGGTTATGAGCCGTGGGGCATAAATTCTCAAGCGCAACTACCCCAGTATTT
>JAKAPB010000008.1 GCA_021823045.1 Actinomycetes bacterium
AAGTAAATGAACGCCACCGGTCAGTGTTGCGACCCTGGATGCCTGGGCTACCGTTCTCATCTCAACTAGCATCAGGCGTCATCCTGGGTTAGTGGTGCAACAGCTACTTCCACGACGCGCTCTGTTGCCCGCCTCTCGTTTACCGTAGAGTCGGGCACAGAACGAGGTGAGTATCTCGGTCATATCCCGACACAGGTCATCGTCGACTTCAGCCGGGTCCACTACAATCAGCTCTCGCCCTTAGGCAGATAGAGCAGCCTCTACGTATTCAACTGCGAACCTGGCGAAACGGTCTCGGTGTTCAACGATGATCCGAGGATACACAGGGATCGCCCAACAGCGCTAAGAACTTACGTCGATGACCGTTGAGAGCGGATCCGACCTCGGTGACTACCCGATCCACGCTTATCTCCTGGGATGTCGACCACTTGGTAACTCGTGCTACTTGGAGATCAAGGTCAGACTTTGGTCTGCCGACGAAACTCTGGCATACACAACGGTCTGTCCTGTTGGGATGTCGTCAGGACCGTCTAGTAAAATCAACCCACCAACCTTGCGAGCTGGGATAGGTAACTTCCCTTGATGGAACCAGCGATAGGCAGTGATACGAGCTATTCCTTGAGATTCGGCCTACTCTGCAAGGTTCATAAGGATATTACAGTACCCAATTGTGCGTTATGGGTAGCGAATTTGTCAACAGTTGGCAACCCTCACAAGTCACGAATTGGAAATCTCGGCTGGATTTAATTGCACACCTAGGTTTAGCTGCCTTTAATCGACAACCATAGGACGAGTTTAGTTCGGGTGGCGCTATGGAGTCCGGATAAAATTAAGATGGCAGAGTTTTTCTGCTTCTATGCTAAATCTGTAGACGTACCTTGAGTTGACTCTTTGTTTTGACGATACTTTGGGTTTCTGGGCACGCGAAGATCTAATCAGGCGTGTTTCTATCAGACCGTATTTTGATCGGATGTCTGAAGGCACACACACTGAAAAAATGTAAATATAACTCACCGCGACGGAATTTTCGGTATCAACGGGAGGCTCAATGGGAAGGAATGGCAAACGCAAACAGCGGCTGTCCCCAGTTACGACTGCCGCAATTGATCCTAGCCAGTGGTCCGATTTGCAATGGGATTTGAGCTAATGACGGGCTCTTCAATAGAACGATTGTTGCACGATGCTCGGATGTCGGTGTTGGAGGGAATGAACCCCAAGTCGATCTCAGGAAGCCTGCCCTTTTTGGATCAGATGTGGCTCGAGTGGCCGCAAGATCAAGAGTCGATCTTGCGGACGGTGTTTAGCTGCTCACACGTTTTGGATCTGGAGACGGCGGCGATTTGGACTGGTCGAGCACTTTGGCTTGGAGCTGATAATCTTTGTCCACTTAACCAAATTGCCATGGACTTCACTCGACCCCTTTCCGTTAGGATCCAAGCAGCGGTTCTGCTCTTCGAACGCTTTTCGGTGAAATCGTATCTCTCGGTAGTTGTCTCGGAGGCAATTTCCGAATGGTGCACCGACCATTTGCAAAGAACACTGGGCGAGCTCGCTTTGATGGGACCAGGTAGCGCTGTGTGCTTCGTCCAGGCTATTCGGGAGGCTAGATCGTCTGGTCTCAATTGTAAGACTGAGATCCCAGCTAGACAGATAGTTTGGACCGGTCCGGTGTTTAACTCAACTGGTTTTGGGGACGAAGCTCGTGGCTTTCTCGGCGCGCTCCGTCCCGGGGGGATCAAGATCCAGTCAATAGGAAAAGTTGAGGATGAAATAGTTGAATCCTATTTCAGCGATACGGAGAGTTCGTACAGAGTTGGCAGTGGATTGCCGAATGGTCGGGTTAATGTTAGTGTCCTTCATGCCAACGTGTTAGCGAAGGCGGATCTTGTTCGTCGCATTGGTAATTTTGCCGATTACATAGTCATGCGTACTATGTTCGAAACCGATGGCTTGCCAAGGGGCGCGGCCAAAAGCCTGAGTCAGTTTGACGAGATATGGGTTCCCGGAGAATTTAATTCGATGACCTTTAGTGAAGCCGGAGTGGACGCACCTATTTACGTCATTGGCGGGGGAATTGACTCGCAGAGCTACCGGCGAACGAGGCCAGTGTTTGATGGCCCGGTGACTCGCTTTTTGTCTGTATTCGACTGGCAAATTCGCAAAGGTTGGCAGATCTTACTCGAATCGTGGGCTCGTGCCTTTTCCAGGGATGATCCGGTCGAACTTTACCTGAAGGTGTCAAGCTATAACTCCGAGACGACAGATGACTCCGCTCGACACCTTCAGCTTAAAGTTGAAGCGGCGATTTCTGAGTTCTTGGCCGGAATGGGATATTCAAGATCTGATTTAGCTCCGATCAGAGTAGACACTGCTCAGCTTAGTGATCAGGAATATGCGGCTTTGTTTCGATTGGCGGATGTGTATGTCTGTCCGTCCTATGGCGAGGGTTGGGGACGACCATATATGCAGGCAATGTCCGCAGGACTTCCCACGATTGCGACTGGTTGGGGTGGACAAACAGAGTTCATGAACTTGACAAACTCCTATCTCATCAAGGTAGACAAGATGGTGCAAGCTGACGGTTACGAGTTTGATGGACTATTCGCCGGACAAAACTGGGCCAGACCAAGTGCAGAACATCTAGGCGAGATTTTTCAACAAATTGTAAGAGACAAAGATCCGGCTCGTAAAGTTGGCCAGGTAGCCATGAAGGATATTGCGCAGAATTGGCCCTGGGAGAAAGTGGCAGAGGCGGCGGAACTCAGATTGCAGGCCATCGAACGAGTCCTCGATAGTGAGGCGGAGGAGAGAGCTAAGTTCATAGCTAAATCGGATAACCGAATCAAAGTTAACTGGAAAGGAAGTATTTTTTCCGATGGAAGCCTCGCCAAGGTTAATCTGGCCTTATTGGGCGAGTATCTCAAAGTTGCCGATGCCGTAGGGGTGTTTATACAGATGGAAAACATCGGCCGCATTGTGTCTAACCCAAGACGGGCCTTTTTTGCCCAAGGCGGATTGGCTAAACTTACCGCTGGCGTCGAGTCGTTTGACGTGGAAATTCGGCACCAATGGCCGCCAGATTTCTCGTTTGCTGGCGACCGACTTGTCGTGACTATTTTTCCGTGGGAGTTCCACGAAGTGCCCCAGAAGTGGGTCAACAGAATTAGTAGGTTTGTCGACCAGGTGTGGACACCATCACTTTGGACGAAGTCGGTCCTGGTAAACAGTGGTGTAAATCCAGACATTGTCCGGGTGATACCTAACGGTGTGGATCCAGAGATATATCGGCCAGAGGGGCCTAGAAGAAACCTAACTACTTCAAAGACTTTTAATTTCTTGTTTGTCGGTGGAATGATCTTCAGAAAAGGTTTCGATCTTCTGCTTCAGAGCTTCTGTGAAACCTTCTGTGCGAAGGACGATGTCGCATTGGTGGTTAAAGTCGGGGATTTGGGTGGTGCGTATCGATTTTTTTCTATGACTGACGAGCTCAGAGCGGCCATGAGTATTCCTGGTGGGCCGACGATTGAGCTGGTGACCGAAGATCTATCTGAGCATGAGATGGCTGAGCTATATCGCTCCTGTGACGCCTTTGTCCTTCCCTACCGAGGCGAGGGATTTGGTATGCCAATATTGGAAGCTATGGCCTGTGGCTTGCCGGTCGTGGTGCCAGATTACGGCCCTGCGCCGGAGTTTACAATTGCCGATTCCCGGGTCGATTTTGCTTCCCGGGGAGATGTGAAGGTAATTGATGAGAGCTTGAGTATTGACCCGCAGTTTCTGTATCTGTTTGACCCGAATCAGCTTGGCTTCAAAGATGCGCTCAAGAAGTGCCATAGTGATGCTGCAAGGCTCAAGGCAAATGCCATTCGAAACTCCGCAGTCGTACGGGAGAAGTACTCCTGGAGCAGGGTCTTTGAAGCTGCTGCCTATGAATTGGAAGAACTCGCTAGACATTCTGACAAGGTCCAAAATGCCAAGAAGCTGGCTGCGCCTCATTTGTTGCAGACTGTCTTCGTCGAAAAGCTCAGCGATTGGCCGTTGAAAATTGAGGAGGCGCTTCTGTCGGATCGAGGGAGCGATTCTTCAAAGATTGTCGTCGAAATCGCCGAGGGAGGGTACGTAACTCAAGAAGCGGTTATGAAAGTCATTCAGACGCTGGCAACACGGCATCGTCTACGCGACGCCGAAGATTTTTTCGATTTTCGGAAAGTCTAGGCTCGGCAAGCCTAGACTGCTCGTCCGTTCGTGCACCACTGCTTCCAAGGCTTAACTCTTAGAAGCAGCGGTGCATATGGACCATTCTGCTAGGCCATCTGAACAAGCGACTGGAGCACTGTAGATGAAGTCGAGACCACTTTGGTATTGGCCTGATAAGCATTTTGCGCAATGATCAGCTCAGTTAGCTGATCACCTAGGTTGACATTCGAGCCTTCGACAGAGCCACCGACGAGTGCCCCTCTTCCACCGGAACCCGCGGTACCGACTTGGGCAAGTCCCGAGTTAGCAGAGGTTGCATATAATAGGTTTCCGACTTTGGTAAGGCCCTGCTCGTTGGCAAATGAAGCTAAGGCGATCTGCCCAATCGTCTGGGTTTGACCGTTCGAGTAGCTTCCCTGTATCGTTCCATCTGAGTTGATCGTGAACTTTTGCAAGGAGCCGGAGGCAAATCCGTTCTGGCCAGTGACTGCGACGCTAGAGGCGCCGGCGAGTTGAGTCAGGGCGGAGAAGTTTACCGTGGCGGAGATGGCACTGGCAGGTGGTGAAGTAGTCCCAGCTGGAATGCTTAGCGTTGCCGTTGAAGTGCCGGTTACCTGTCCGGTGGTGGGTGAAAAGGTTATCGTGCCCAGAGATGTCGGCGTTGCGGTGCTTCCCGATGGTGCCCAAGCAAGGCTGTAGGTATTTGAGCCACTCGAAGTGAAGGTAAAGGTTATCGGAATAGCATTGCCCAACGAGTCAAATACTGAGACCGTTGCGGTGAATGATGCCGGGGGGGTAGAAGTGCTGGTTGTGGTCGTAGATGGCGGCAAGTTGCCACCCAAATCCACCGTTGTCGTAGCATTGGCCCCAGATTGCTGACCCTGTGGAATGGTAATCGCTGAGAGAGCTCCATTTGTGGCGATCGTCCCACCCGGCGTCGTGGGTAACCAACCTTGGATTATCGCACCGGTCGGAGTGACGAGGTTTCCGTTGGCATCGAGCTGGAGGTTTCCGGCTCTCGTATAATAACTCTGCCCACCTTGATTGGCGATCAGGAACCCCTGGCCCTGGATTGCGACATCCGTGGAGACCCCGGTTTCTTGTAGGGTGCCCTGTGAAAAGTTGGTCGGCGACGCAGAGACCCTTACGCCAGAGCCGACCACTACCGGGTTAGTGCCGCCGCCAACACCCGGTTGGGGAGCTCCTCCAGAGGTTTGCTGCTGATAGAGGAGGTCAGAAAACTGCAGGTCTGTGGACTGATATCCGACCGTATTGACATTGGCAATGTTGTTGCCAATGTTATCTAAGAGCGCTTGGTTGGCATCGATGCCAGTTATCGCGGATCCTAACGAGTCTCCCATTTGATTCGTATCCTTTCGGTGTCTGAAAGTGAGAAATCCGTTTCACTTGGCTCGATCCTTCTATCTGTCTTTTTTGTACTAAGAGCTAATTCCCGTAACTGACGAGTACGGTACCTGTTGTGAACCTACGGTCAATACCGGTCCGTTGGAGGTGATCGATACTTGGCTGACTACCCCACTGATCTGGTTTCCATTTGAATCGGTCGATGTGACTGTCTTTCCAATCATTGCAACCGCTCCCTGCTCGGCGGTCGAGTTGGACATCGTAGTCATCTGTTGCTGCATCGTTTGCAGTGACTGGACCATGGTGAGCTGGGCCGTTTGAGCCATTAGCTGGGTCGGGCTAGCCGGGTTAAGCGGATCCTGGTTGGTCAGCTGGGTCACGAGCAGCTGGAGGAATTCCTGCGAGGTCATCGATCCCAACGATGAACTACCAGACGAAGAGCTGCTGGATGACGTACCTGACGAACTAGTTCCGCTCGTGTTGGCGCTCGAGCCAGAAGTGCCAGAAGTGCCAGAAGTGCCAGAAGTGCTCGGGGAGGCGACATTGGCCAAAGCGCTAGCGAAGCTAGCCCCCGAAGTACCGCTCGTTGAAGTCGTCGGCGAAGTCGAGTTATTAGCGAGCATGGAGAACGACGGGATTTGTGGCAGCGGCTGGGCGATAGGAGAGATTGAAGTCATCTTGCTATATCCTTCTGTCGAGTCTGTGGCTGCTTGACGAGCTAAGGGGTTGCTGGGCGGGCCAGGGGGATTGCGTGGCTGGTCTGGGGTCACCTATATATCGACCTTGCAAAGCGGCGCCTTTTGGAGTCTGCGTACCCTGCCGGCCTTGACCGGACAGATTCGGATTTGTGGAGAACCCAATATGGACGCTCATCCCCGACGCAGTGGAGATCGACTCCTTGAGCTGGCCGAGACTTGCATTAAGCATCGCCGAGACGTGGGGATTGGATACCCCGAGCTCCATCTGCAGGCCAGATCCGTCCATCGTCATCTTCACGACTATGGTCCCAAGATCCCTCGGCTCTAAGGTCATGATGGTTACTTTTGGCATCTCGGATATCGGATTTGTCTCCTTGATGACAAAGTTAGCGAGGTTCGTGGCGACGCTATCCAGGCCCGGCGCCGAGCCGGTGAGCGATATGACTTCGAATTGTTGAGCTGGGTGACTCGCAGTCGCTAACAGTGATACGGCATCGGCATTTCCGGTACCGCTACTGGATTTCGAGAGCTCACTGGACGTAGTTGCTGCTCTCAGGTCCGAAGGGAGTAGGAACTTCTCTCCCGTTGCGGCTAACATTTCCGACTTAGCAGCCGCTGTCGGTACTACTTGGGCCGATGACGACGCCGAAGTGCTCTGAAACCCCGGATCAGTATTGATCGAAAGGTTGATCGGAGCCTTGCTGCTGAGCGAGCTCGAGCCAGAAGTGGACAGCTTGACCTCTGGGTCCAAGACCAGTGGAGCCGTAGGCTCGCCGCCTGAAGTCAGGGTAGTGTTCGCTTCTGTAGATCCTGCTTGAACAGGTGGATTGGCAGCTGCCATTTCGGCGACTTTCTTCGATCCGGAGGTCGGTGTGCTTGCAGAAGTGGAGGACAAGGCCTCGTTGGAATTCGGCCCAGCGCTCGCCGGTTGTGTGGAGATCACCTTGGGATCTTGAAGCGCAGCTAAAGCGGAAGCTGCCCCCGGGGCAGATTGACCTTGAGTCCCGTTGCTGACTTTGGCCGCGGCTGAGGTGGAACTTTGAAATATGAACTGGTCGTTGGTCTTTGTCGTTGAATTGCTATCTAAACTGGCGAGCGCTTTGGATGATGATGCGCCAGGCCCTTGGCTGGCCAGGCTTTGTAGGACTGTTGCGAGGTGTGGCCCGATCTCTGAGCCTTTCGAGCCTTGTGGTTGAGTGGTGCCCGTTTCATTCGAAGTCTGAGTTGGAGGCTGATTAGATGTTTCAGCAGCGCTGGCCTGCGAGTTGGCAGCGGTAGCTGCATTGACGCTAGATTCGCTTTGGTGGTTGGCGGGCTGGTTTACCACGGCTTTTGGCGGATCTGGTGGAGCTTGGATCGGCTGGGGAGGCTGCACCATCCCGGACTGAAGAAGCGCATTGAAGCCTTGGTCGGAAGCCGATGCGGGGCTCTTAGAGCCTTGGGCTTGTCCCGTAGCACCCGAAGCCACAATGTTTCTCGATGACGAGGCGGCGATAGGACTCATCAATTTCCTCCTTGCCAGGTACTGATAACTTTGGATATGTAGTTCTGCGTCTCTTGGTACGGCGGTACGCCGCCGGAGGCCTCAACCGCACCATCGCCTGCGTTATAGGCTGCGAGTGCCAGGGGTACAGAACCGAAGTGGTTGAGTTTCTCCGATAGGAGTTGTCCCGCCGCAAATATTGCCTGAACAGGATCGGCCGGATTTATCCCCATCCCTTGGGCGGTTGACGGCATGATTTGCATGATTCCGACCGCGCCGGCGGGGGAGATCGCCGAGGGGTTGTAGTTGGACTCGACCTTGGCAACTGCGGACAGCAGTCCCGGTGGCAGGTTGTAGTAACTAGAAGCAGCGGCGAAGGTCGAATTCAACGACGACGGTGGACTAGCCGCTGGAGAGCTAGTGGCCGCAGTAATGTGTCTGATGCTTGTCGGGGTGCCCACTTGGGTGACGCTCACCGACTGACCTTGCTCTGGAGCATTGACCATAAGCCCATTCCCTAGGTAGATGCCTACGTGGTCGGCTGGTGATCCATAGAAGATTAAATCGCCCGGGACTGCCTGAGAGATTGAAGAAACCGGTGTTCCGACATTCGACTGCTCGGCTGCGGTTCTTGGGAGGTTTATTCCTTCGTTCTGATAGACCTTCTGAACTAGACCTGAGCAGTCAAAGCCCGTTTGAGGAGACGTCCCTCCCCAGGTGTACGGGACACCGAGGTACTGCAAAGCGTTACTCGCAACTGCGTCTCCGAGTTGGTTAGTAGTCGGCTCGGCGCTGTAGGTCGGTTGGCCGGTGACAGCGGAAGTTCCTGAATATCCGTTGTAGTTGGCTCCCGATGTGCCACCAACAAGCGATCCTCCGGCCTGGGTACTGATGGTTGGCGTAGCTGAACCAGTTGCAGTCGGCGAGCCGGACATCTGGTTCTGTAGCTGCTCGAGCAAGGATTGAAACTGCGCCGGTGACGAGGTCGAGGAGTCAGCCAGCTGAGCTAACTGGTCGAACCCTTGGGTTATGCTCGACAGGTTGGGCAGGAAAGATGATATTGATGTCATCTTTGCCTCCACTGCGCAATATTCATCGAGGTTTCTAATAGCTCCTTGGCTTCTGCTGCTCTGGTTTCTTCTAGGAAGCGGTTTTGCTGCCGATTCTTCAATTTCTGGATCAACTCGGCACTTCTTTTCGCTTCGATGAGTGCGAGCCGCCTTTGTGCGAGTTCCACCTCGGAGGCGGCTAGCACCTCCTTCGCTCCTTTGATCGAATGGTGCACCGATGGCGTGAGCACAAAGTGCGACGTGCCACCGGTGCTCGTTTCGGAGATCAGATCGCCTAGCCAATTGGATTTTTGTTTCACCTTCGCTTCGTTGAGCCGTACCTCATTTGCACACAGGCCGACGACGACCTTCTGCTCGGCTTCGTCCGCACGCGCCAAACGGAGCAAGGCTTCTAAGCGGAAGGTGAACTTAGCCATCTAGCTAGCCCCCGACTTCCATCGCCTGGGTGAGATTCTTCCAGGCTTCGTCTGGTGAAGAGATGTGCGCCTGATCTTGGATGAAGACCGACGTTATTCGTGGTTCAAGTTCTATCGCCCTGTCCAGCTTTGGGTTGCCCCCTTTTTTGTAGGCACCGATGTCGATCAGGTCTCGCGCGTTCTTAACTGCGGAGAGTACCTGGCGCACGTCTATCAGTAATCTTCGCTGATCCGCGGTCAATATCGACGACTCGAGCCTCGATACCGAAGAGAGGACATCAACCGCCGGGTATATCCCCGAAGACGCGATGTCACGGGCCAGCACGATGTGACCATCGAGGATCGACCTGGCGGCGTCGGCGATTGGGTCGGACATGTCATCCCCGTCGACGAGCACCGAATAGATGCCGGTTATAGATCCAGTATTAGAGTTCCCGGCACGCTCAAGGATTTGCGCCATCTGGGAGAAAACCGAGGGAGGATATCCCCTTTGCGCTGGCGGTTCGCCACTTGAAAGTCCTACTTCCCTTTGCGCCATGGCCAGTCTGGTCAAGGAGTCCATCACCAAGAGGACGGATCTGTTCTGATCTCTAAACCACTCGGCAATTCGGGTAGCGGTGAAGGCAGCTCTGATTCTCATGAGCGCCGGCTCATCTGAAGTCGCAACAACGACGACGCTGGACTTCATTCCCTCTGGTCCGAGGTCCCGGTCGATGAACTCCAATACCTCCCTACCGCGTTCTCCCACGAGTGCGATCACTCTTATCTCGGCCTCGGTGCCCCTAACCATCATCGATAAGAGTGTGGACTTTCCAACTCCAGATCCGGCGAAGACCCCGATCCTCTGGCCGACCCCACACGGGGTCATCGTATCGACGACGTTGATGCCTAGACCGAGTGGCCTTTCGATCGGGTTTCTCTCCATCGGTGAAGGGGCAGAAGCCTTGAGGTTGACTAGATCCTCCGAGGCGATCGGGCCCTTATTGTCGATCGGATTGGCGTTGGCGTCTACTACTCGACCTAAGAGGCTGTGGCCGACCCCGATTGAGGGGGGGCGATTTAGCGTAGACGCCCTAGCGCCGAAGCGGATCCCCGCGGTACTGCCTAGTGGCATACACAGCAGTCGCCTGTCTCTTAGGGCGACTACTTCAGCTAGTAGCCGAGACTCGTCACCCTCTACTTCGATCGCCTCGCCAACCGCAGCATCTACGCCTTCGACCTCCAAATGGGATCCGATCAACTGGCTGACCCGTCCGGTCGAAGCTGGACGCGCCGCACCTAGTATTCGATCCTGTAAGGATTGAGAAATCAATTCTTTGCCCCCATATCGGAAAGTACCGCCCTAACTCGGGCTATTGCGGTAGAAATTTGCGCATCGATTCTGGTCGCTCCTACTTCGACTATTACCCCGCTTGACTCGACCGAATTGTCACTCACCACCGATACTTCACTTTCATTACTATCGGAATTATTGAAAAGTTCCTTGACCGCTTCGAAGTCGACGGGTGATACCCGCAGTGTGACATCGAGCTTCGGATCTACCTTCTCGAGCGCCTTAGTCACAGCGAGCTCGACTCGGGCCGGTCCTAGCTGGGATTCGTAGCTGAGTATCTCTTCTGAAACTTGAAGCGAGAACTTCGCGATGTCTGACTCTTGCACCCTGAGGCCATCTTTTGCCGCAGCCTTCAATTCGAGGAGCACCTTGGCAAATATCGCCTCTAGGTGGGCAAGCTTGAGCTGTAAGACCTCGACCGATTCGCGCTGGCTCTGGGCCCCTTGGGCCAATCCCGCCTGATAGCCCTTTTGGTATCCGATAGATTCGGCGTCAGAAATCGCCTGATGCATATCCTCGGTTGTCTGGCTAATTGCTGCGCCTGGCAAAGCGTCAGTTCTTCTAAGGTCCTCTACCCTCGGGAGGTTCAGACGCTCAACTTTCGATGAGTCCTCACCGCGGATAACTTGTGGGTCGGTAAAGGCACCGTGTTGGTAGCTGGTCCCGGCCATTAGCTAATCATCTCCTCGGTTGACCTTGCGAGGACGATTTCACCAGCGGATTCGAGCTCCCGTACAACCTTGACAACCGAGGCCTGGGCGGCTTCCACCGTTGATACTCTCAGTGGTCCCAACACCTCAATTTCCTCTGCGAGATCGGCGGAGGCCCTTTCGGAAAGGTTCCGCATGACCTTGTCTCGCATCGACGTTGTCACACCCTTTAGCGCTACCGCTAGGTCTTTCGGACTGATCTGTCTGAGCACTCTTTGCAGTGTCCTGTCGTCGAGCATCATTACGTCTTCGAAGACGAACATCTGCGATCGGATCCGGTCTGCCAGCTCGGGGTCTACTACATCGAGGTCTGAAAGGATTCTCTTTTCGACCCCTTGCTCAGAGTGATTCAAGATGTCAACGATCGTCTGTACGCCGCCGCGGGCGAAGGTTGGGCCGGACTTTGCCAGTCCGGCGAGCTTCATCTGCAGGATCGAAGCGAGTTGTTCGAGGACTACGGGATCGACCCTTTCTAACTTGGCGACCCTCTTCGCGATGCGAGCCCTAGCTAACTCCGGCATTGAGGCCATAATTGGGGCAGCAACTTCAGATGGAAGATAGGAGAAGACCACCGCGACGGTCTGTGGGTGCTCATCAGATAGAAACGAAGCAGCTTGATGAGGGTCGATGTGAGCCAGAAAGCCCAAAGGGTTTCCCTCTCCCTGCTCGGCAAACTGCTCTAGGATCCTCTCGGCTTCAGTCGTTCCTAGCCGAGCCGTTAGCATCTCTTTGGCTGCTTCTATTCCACCTTGACGGACACTCTCGATACCGGAGATTGATGCGACGAACTCATTGACGATATCGTTTACCATCTCGGTTTCAAGCTGGGGAAGGTTGGCGATCGCCAGGGTAAGTTGGACGACCTCTGTCTCGTTCATCGATTTCAGAACGCGATTAGCAACGTCGTTTCCTAGCTGCACCAGGATCGCAGCCGCCTTTTGCGGGCCATTTAGTTCGGGCATTATCTGACTTCCCTAGAGGTCATCCAGATACGAAGTAGCTTTGCGACATCGCCAGGCTGTTTATCTATGTAGTCAAGTACCTCAGGGGTTATCGGATTCGAGAACTCGGCAATCTGCAACTGCCTGGGTTGGGGCTTGCGTGCAATCGATTCAAATTCGTAATCATCTGAGTAACCGCCAAGTGTTATCTCTTCCTTTGAGGATCCTCCGGCCCTTAGCATCAGGAACATTACAGCGATGACTCCCAAGACGAGGAGAACGATCTTGGCTAAGCCGAGGTAGCTGGCCATCGAACTAGCCGAAGCCGCCGCCGATTGTGTCGCCTTAGCTTGGGCGGTTGCCGCAGATGAGAAGGGGAGACTCACTATGGATAGCTGGTCTCCTCGCTTGGCATTGTAACCTACCGATGCCGCCACGAGCTGCTTCACCTTGGAAGCGGAAATACCCTTGACTGCAGAGTTGAGTAGGACCGCTACCGAAATCGACTGGATCTGACCAGGGGACTGACTTACCGTCTGGTTCACCTGCGATACCGCATAGTTGGTCGTTACCTGCTTTTGTGAATAGTTTGAACTCTGGGTGGCTCCAGTTGCTGGGGTAAGGGTACCAAGCACGCCACTAGGTGGTGTCCCAGTCCCGGTATAGGTTTGAGTTGAAGACTGGACTTGAGTCGGGGTACTTAGCGGGACACCCTTGTTGTTGGTGGCGACCGAAGATGAAGTGGTCTTCACCTGGTTGAAGTTCAATTGCGCAGACACCCGTACGTCGGCATTGCCCGGACCTGCTACGTCGTTGAGCATCGACTGGATTGAAGCCTGGAGGCTCTGGTCGAAAGCATTTGTCGCGGAGGAGTTTTGTGCCGCAGAATTGTCAAAGCCGGGAGCCGAAAGGACGTTCCCGCTCGAGTCGACGACGGTGACGTTGCCTGGGGTGAGATTGGGTATGGAGGACGCTACTAGGTGGACTATTCCCTGGACCTGACCCGGGCTCAGTTGTACGCCGGGCGAAAGGGATACGAGTACCGAAGCCGATGGCTGCTGCGACTGCGAGATAGCGAAGACATCCGTCGGAGGAAGGGCCAGATTTACCTGTGCGGAAGTGACGCCTTGGATCGCTTCGATTGTTGTTGCAAGCTCTCCTTGCAATGCCCTCTGGTAGTCGGCCTGTTGGGTTATCGAGGAGCTGGTGATTCCGACCTTATCCAGCAATGAGAGGCCGACTGTTGAGTTGGCAGGTAGACCAGCTTGGGCCATGTCCAGTCGCTCTTGGTAGACCTGAGTTTGAGGGACGAGTATCGTTTGGCCGCCATCTGCTAATTGATAAGGAACACTGGAAGCAGTGAGCTTTTGGGTGATTGACGCTGCGTCGCTTGCAGAGAGTCCGGTGAAAAGTGGGGAATAGACCGGCTGAGAGGTCATCTGCATTAGGAAGAGGCCGCCCATAGCCAGCAGTGCGGTGACTAAGACGACCGTCACCTTTTGGCCAGAGGTAAAGCCCTGGGAGAATCTCTTAAAGCCAGACTTAGCCTGGATAATGTTGTCCTGGATCGACATTTTGGGAGGTTCCTAACCTGTCTCTTCTAAACGGGGGCTAGAACTGGGTGGCCATGATCTGGCTGATCGAACTGACTACGCCGTTTCTTAGTGCGACTGCGACT
>JAKAPB010000433.1 GCA_021823045.1 Actinomycetes bacterium
CAACCACGACCCAGTACGCCACGACTGGCTGGCAGAAGGTTGGCCCAAGGACTTAGCGACAGACGAGCAACTCACTAATGACACAAAAGGCATCTCTATTGCGGATGGCCACTCCGAGGACTACACGTTCCCTTCGGGGCAAGATGTACCAAATTATCATGCCGCCGACCAATTGACTCACGAGTTGGGTCTCGTGGTCCCGGCATCTCCCCCCACCGAGCAGGCAGAAAAGAATCGCAAAGGGGAAGATGGCGACTCAGCAACGGCGCAAAAGGGGTGGCGAGGGAAGTTCAAAAAAACTGGATCAGTTGGATTTCAAACCTCGCAGCAAGCGCCAAAACATGCTGATCCGAATATCGCGGGCCACATAGTGTCGGTTGTTGGCTCTGGAGGAGCTGGCACTTCAACGATAACAATGGCAATTGCGCAGGGCATGGGAGAGCGCACAGGAGAGCCCTTAGTCCTCGACGCTAAGTCCAAGGGTGAATTAGCCTTTTTGAACGATGCACGCGCTCACGCTATGGGGATTTCAGAACTGATTAGGGCAGCGCGAATTTCTCACATTGAAAAAGAGGGTCTAGCTACCTATCTCGAATGGATAAGTTCTCGCCGCTACTACCTTCTGAAATCCAGTCGCTCACGGCGCGACTGGCTCGGATGGGATCAGGATTCGCTGAATTCCGCATTCGGCGTCCTACGAAACAGCTTCAAACACATAGTCGTCGATATTGGAAACGACTTCGAAGGATCATCTGAATCTGGATCTATGGACATAGAATCGAAGAATCTACTAGGTAGGACCGCCCTGGCCCTTTCATCATTGGTCGTGCTGGTTGGATCGGACGATACCAAAGGGATCTTTTCGCTGGCCGCTATCAACCGAGAACTCTCTCGATCTGGGTTAACCAAGGCGCCGAGTCTGTTCGTAATTAATCGATGTGCTTCGAGTCGGCTTAGGCGGGCAATGGCAAAGGAGGAATTAACTCAGCTCTTATCGACGCCTACATTGGCAATAGCCAGAACCTCCGAGGGTGACAGACCCGCGGTCATCTACATCCCCGCCAGAAACATCGACCCTATAATTTCCGACGTTTTGCCCCTACCAAGTTGGATGGTTGAACCTTTTTCCGAATACTTTTTCCAGCACGGCCTGAAACACATCGAAGTCCCATTGCTAGAACCTCGCCGACTGAGCAGAGCAGCGGAGCAATAGCTTTATTGGCAGCCGGGCACCCCATGGATAGAAGCCGGGTCTCTGACGAAATGTCCCCAATGCCAGACTGATCAGGCGAAGGTGCCAGACTCATAGGTAAAAAACAAGGCTAATGTCGCGAAGGCGACGAGGCTCGACATAAGTTACCCTCTCGCCCCGCCGATTTCGCGCTAATCAACGGGCAACCTACAGGAAAAGACCAATTGGGGACAAATTGGTGTTATTCGCCGGGTATATCTCTCGATGCTTTCAGCTGGACATATCAGCCCTTCGGGCAAATCCCCTACGGAGGGTTTGATTATGAATACTCGGCGTTTCAGGTGAGGAGCCGACACCTTTCAAACTGCGTCACGTTAGACCTTCCAACGGCACAAAGCGGACTAAATCTCGCAGTGCGCTTGCTAGCGGATAAGCTCAAATCCTCCATTTTCCCCTTGGTTGACCACGCCAGAATCCTGCAAGTACCGCAAGGCGGCCATAGTCGAAGCTAGCGCTGCCCATCTGATTTTTTCACTCAATTGATGCCCATAGACGATTTCCACAAGTTCTTCCCCGGTCACTTGGGGATTAAGTAGAATAGCCTCGACGAGCTGGTCCAACCTTGCCTTTCGGTGAGCCAAATAGTAGCTAATAACCTCTTCACCAAGACCTTTGTCCATCACCGGTCCATGCCCGGGAGCCAGTCGAGTGAAGTCGACTTCAGAAACACGATTCAATGAATCTAGGTATTGGCCTAGATTTCCGTCGGGATATGCAACTACCGATGTCCCTCGACCGAGGACGTGATCCCCAGTCAGAAGTACTCCTGAGGCAAGAAGAAAACTGAGGTGATCCCCGCAATGACCTGGAGTAGGTATCACCTCAAGAGTGATGCCTGAGATAGATATTCGCCCCGACAGCTTTAGGCGCCTAAAGGAGAGCTTATCAAAACTCTCTGGGTGAGCAAATACCTCCACCCCCAACGTAGCTGCGAGAGTAAAGGCCGCCTCAGAATGATCCTGATGGTGATGAGTCAAACATATCGCCCTAATCGCAAGGCCACGCTCTCTCGCCACTTCAGATATCCTGGCCAGGTGTGTCGGAGAATCAGGGCCAGGGTCCAACAGGATCGCTGATCCATCTGTCCCATATATCAGGTAGCTATTCGTACCGTCCAAGGTCATCGCAGATGCATTGGGCGCTAGCAATCTAATCAAACCCGCCTCTACATCTTGCACGATGGCAAGCTCACCCAACTCCGGTCCTTTGGAAGTACGGGGATCTGAAAGAGACTCGGGAACTGTCACTCTTCTCATTGTAGCCAATGCATTGCGCCACTACAGGGCGGTCCCATTTTGTTGCTGCTATCTAGCTCTCACTCTCCAGCGCGAAGGAGCACGTCACCCGGGTTACCCGCCTCAGTCCGACACCATGAGACCCGAGTTCGACTTTGAACTAGCACCAACAATCGTCAACGACGCACTGCTCATCCCCTCACTTCTGCATCAGAGTTTCGTTGAAACCTCCCCACGGCTAAAGCCGGGGGATTCCTGGCTCAGGCAGCCTGAGTGCCCAGCGGACACCCAAGGTCTTATGCCATCAACACCAGCCGGGTTGAAACCAGCCCGGACGACCATCACAGCCGCAGAATTCTTGTCCCTCGAACTGACTAACCCGCAGACGTCGCAGAAATAGGTCCGTTGGGACAGTTCCAGGCAGTGCTTGGTTCTCGCAGAGCA